>CAMUZQ010000098.1 GCA_947165275.1 uncultured Lachnospiraceae bacterium
TGTGCTCTACACCACCTATGAGAATATCGGGCGCAGGCAGGGCATCAATCTGAATTGATATCATAGGGAAGCTCTTCCTTGACATTATTGTTTATGGTGCCGTCCTTCATCTCGAATACAACCTGTGATCTCCGGTTCAAAGCCCTTACCGTCCGCTTAAAGACCGGAAGATCCTGGGAAAGATCGCACCTGTTGAATATGACCAGATCCGCATAGGTGAACTGCCTCGTCATCATCTGCTTCATATTTGCCAGATAGTCCTGGTAGGTGGAAGCATCTATGGTGCATATCCCCTCTGCAAGAAGCCAGTGCTCCGGCAATGCCTCTATAACCCTGTCAGGATCCCAGGTGCCGTTATACTCTATCACGACCCTGTCCGGATCATGATCCAGATCCAGCTTCATAAAAGAATCAAAGCTCACATCCTCTTCATTCTCCACCACAGTGCTTTCAAACATATTCTCATCAAGAAGCTCCCGGGAAACCTCCTCGACACCCTCTTCACAGATAATATAAAGTGTCCTGTTCCCGTCCTTGAACTGACCTTCCTTTAAGGTCTCTATAATGAACTGTGTCTTCCCGCTCTCGAGAAATCCTGTAAAAATATAGACCGGGATCTCCTTTTTTTTACCAAACATAGCTGATCAGACTCCAAATAATTCCGCTACTTCTTTTTCCTTAAGGTCAGAACCTATTACGCAAAGCCTGCCTGTATAATCCGCGCTGCTCTCACGGATCTCATACTCACCCGGAGTAAGGTCGAATTCATGCCACTGTCCGGATGCATCGGGAACCATTCCCTTAGCCCTGAGGATCATTCCGTACTCCCTGCTCTCGATATCAGCAAGCTTCTTCAATATGCCCTCAAGCTCTTCTTTTTCATATTTGTGAGCTGTTTCCGTTCCCCAGCTCTGGAATACATCATCCGCATCAAGTTCACCTTCATGATGATGATGGTGGTGATGATGTCCATGCTCATGTTCGTGATCATGGTCGTGCTCATGTTCTTCATGATCGTGGTCGTGGTGATGTTCATGCTCCTCATGATCGTGATCATGGTGATGTTCATGCTCCTCATGATCGTGGTCGTGCTCATGCTCATGCTCTTCATGATCGTGGTGATGCTCATGATCCTCATGATCTTCGTGATGGTGGTGATGATGGTGGTGGTGCTCATGCTCCTCCTCATCGGGCAGCTTCCTCATCTCCTCAATAAGAGAATCGACCAGGGTGTGTCCCTTCTCCATCGCCTCAAGTATCTGATCTCCCCTGATATCATCCCAGGGTGTGGTTATTATCACAGCATCCTTATTATGCTCCCTTATAAGGGCCATTGTCTCATCCAGCTTTTCCTGACTCATATCCTGTGAACGGGAGATTATGACAGTACCTGCGGATTCGATCTGGTTATTGAAGAATTCTCCGAAATTCTTCATATACATCTTTGTTTTCTTACCGTCGGCCACAGTCACGAGAGAATTGATCGTAACCGCCTCCTCGTCCTCATTTACCCTTTCGACAGCCTTTGCCACATCTGAAAGCTTGCCTACGCCGGAGGGCTCTATGACGATCCTGTCAGGCTTATACTGATCTATGACCTGCTTCAGGGCAGTCTTGAAATCGCCTACCAGAGAGCAGCAGATGCAGCCGGAATTCATCTCCGTTATCTCTATCCCGGCTTCCTTGAGAAAGCTTCCGTCTATTCCGATCTCGCCGAATTCGTTTTCAATAAGCACTACCTTCTGGCCCGCAAAGGACTCCGCTATAAGCTTCTTGATAAGCGTCGTCTTGCCTGCTCCCAGAAATCCGGAAATAATATCAATCTTTGTCATGTCCATCCTCCTCTATAATACTGTCTATCTTTTCCATGATCTCATCTCTGCCTGTCCTGTTAACGGCGGAGAATAAAAAAATATCCGTATCCTCTGTTATCCGCAGCGCATTCTTTATTTCAAGCATGGCCTTCTTTATCTGCGAACGCTTCACCTTATCTGCCTTTGTGACTATGATCACCGGCTTAAAGCCTGCGTTGACGATCCATTCATACATCATGGAATCATCCTCGTTCGGTATCCTTCTGACATCTATAAGGAGAAAAACCGATCTCAATCCTTCCGACTTCTCCAGATAACTCTCTATCATAGGTCCCCAGGACCTTCGGAAATCGGTTTTCACATGGGCATATCCGTATCCGGGAAGGTCCACAAAAAAGACGTCATCATTCACTTTGTAATAATTCATCGTCTGTGTCTTGCCAGGTGTAGAGGAAGTCCTTGCAAGGGACTTTCTCTGAAGCAGCGCATTGATCAGGGAAGACTTCCCTACATTCGATCTGCCTGCAAAGGCTATCTCCGGAAGCCCCGTATCCGGCAGCTTCCGTGTCGTGACTCCGACGACATTCTTAAGCTCCGCGCTCTTTATAACCATACCTTATATCCGTTTTCAAATGTGCGGCTTTATACAACAGCCACCCCTTGAGGGTGACTGTTGTAATGATCATACTGACTTTTTCTCAGAATCAAACTTTACTTCCAGGGGCTTTGTCCCGTTCTCTACCGATTCTCTGGTGATGATCACCTCTCTTATCGACTCATCCGACGGCACCCGGAACATGACATCCGTCATGGTCTCTTCTATTATCGATCTGAGTCCCCTGGCTCCGGTCTTCCGTTTCACCGCCTTATCCGCTATGGCTTCCACTGCTGCATCATCAAATGACAGCTTTACCCCGTCCAGGTCAAGCAGCTTTTTATACTGTTTTATTATGGCATTCTTCGGTTCAGTAAGTATCCTGACCAGAGCATCCCTGTCCAGATTATCAAGCGCCACCGTGACCGGCAGTCTTCCGATAAACTCAGGTATGATGCCGTATTTGACCAGGTCCTCCGGCTGCACATGATGCAGGGCCTCATCCATCATCTTTTCCTTATTCGCCCCGATCTCAGCTCCAAACCCTATGGATTTCGTATCAAGCCTGGTCTCGACCACCTTATCAAGTCCCTCGAAGGCTCCGCCGACTATGAAAAGTATATTGGTCGTATCGATCTGTATCATCTCCTGATGAGGATGCTTCCTTCCGCCCTGAGGAGGGACCGAAGCAAGGGTTCCCTCGATTATCTTCAGAAGCGCCTGCTGCACTCCCTCTCCGGAAACATCTCTCGTGATGGATACATTCTCTGATTTTCTCGCGATCTTGTCTATCTCATCGATATATATGATCCCGATCTGCGCCCTCTCCACATCATAGTCAGAGGCCTGGATAAGCTTTAAGAGGATATTTTCGACGTCCTCTCCGACATATCCTGCCTCGGTAAGACTCGTGGCATCGGCTATGGCAAAGGGAACATTGATTATCCTCGCCAGAGTCTGGGCGAGAAGAGTCTTTCCCGATCCGGTCGGCCCCAGCAGCATGACATTGCTCTTCTGGAGCTCTACACCGTCATCCTGCTGTGCAAGTATCCTTTTATAATGATTATATACCGCCACAGAAAGGACCTTCTTTGCCTCATCCTGTCCTATCACATAATCATTAAGGAATTCATTTATCTCCTCAGGCTTCAGCAGATTAATATCAAGTTCACCGGCAGGTGTATCCGAGCCGTCTTCCTCCTCGATGATATCCGCGCATATACCCACACACTCATCGCAGATGTATGTACCGCTCGGACCGGCTATAAGCTTACGCACCTGATCCTGAGTCTTGCCGCAAAATGAACATCTTATATCTTCATCACCAAAGCCTATTTTAGTCGCCATATTTTATTCCTTATCTTTATCCTCACCGTCAGTCTCAGGTCTCTTCTCTATTATCCTGTCGACCAGGCCATACTCCAGCGCTTCCTGCGCAGTAAGCCAGTTGTCACGCTCCGTATCCTCCGCAACCTTCTCCACAGGCTTGCCTGTATTCTGCGCAAGGATCTCATTCAGCTTCTTCTTCGTCCTGAGTATATGCTCTGCAGCTATCTGGATCTCCGTCGCCTGACCCTGTGTACCGCCTGAAGGCTGATGGATCATAACCTCCGCATTCGGCAGGATCATGCGCTTGCCCTTTGCTCCGCCTGCAAGAAGAAACGCTCCCATCGAAGCAGCCATGCCTATGCATATCGTGGAAACATCGCACTTTACATACTGCATGGTATCATATATAGCCATCCCGTCAGTGACCGATCCTCCGGGAGAATCAATATAAAAGTGTATGTCCTTATCGGGATCCTCCGCTTCGAGAAACAGGATCTGAGCTACGACAAGCCCTGCAGTATGCGCATTGACCTCATCTCCCAGAAATATGATCCTCTCCTTCAAGAGTCTTGAATATATATCATATGCTCTTTCACCACGGTTAGTGGTTTCTATGACGGTAGGTACTAACATATCCCAACCTCCTTACGCGGTTATCGTTTTATTCTTAATCTTCCTTTTCCTCTGTTTTCTTCTTGTGCTTAGGTATCTTCTTCTCTATGAGCTCATCGCCGTCCTCTGCCTTGGCAGTCTTCTTTGTCTTATCTTCCTTCGAGTTCTCGATGATGATATCCACAGCCTTTTTGATCTTCAGATCCGTCTCGATCGACTTTCTCTCGTTTTCCGTTATCAGGGTCTTCATGCTGTCCAAAGGCATGCCGTAATTATCGGCCATCTCCTGTATCTCTTTCTCGATGTCCTCCTCAGGTATGGTAATGCTCTCTGCCTCAGCCACTGCCTCGAGTACAAGACGGCTCTCTATATTGCGCTTCGCCTGTTTCTTCATGTCATCCCTGAGCTTCTCCTCAGTCATTCCCGTATACTGGAGATACTGCTGCAGTCCGAGCCCCTGTGACCTGAGCCTGCTGTCATAGTTCCTGATAAGATTATCGGCTTCCGTATCTATCATAGGCTCCGGTATCTCGATCCTGGAATCCTCCACGAGAGCCTTGACCGCCTCATCCTCCTTCTTGTTTCTGGCTGCGACATTCTTCCTGTCCTGCAGGGTCTGTCTTACATCCGCCTTATACTCATCTACTGTTTCGAATTCCGAAACATCCGAAACGAAATCATCATCCAGCTCCGGAACCTGCTTCTCTGTGATCCCCTTAAGCTTCACGGAAAATACCGCAGGCTTTCCGGCAAGGCTCTTTTCATGATACTGCTCGGGGAAGGTTACATTCACATCAAATTCATCCCCGATATTATGCCCCTCTATCTGCTCCTCAAAATTATCGATAAAGGTGTGGGAGCCAAGCTTCAGCCTCTGATCTTCAGCAGTTCCGCCTTCAAACTTCTCACCGTCTGCGCTGCCCGAATAGTCGATCAGTACAGTATCCCCGCTCTTTGCGGCCCTGTCGGTAACCTCTACCTCACGGGCATTCTTATCGAGCTCTCTTTGGATCTCTTCATCGACCTCTTCATCCGTGACAGTCGTATCGACGGGCTCGACCTTTATTCCCTTATATTTGCCGAGATCCACGGGAGGCTTCAGGGCAACCTCAGCGGTATATATGAAATCCTTGCCCTTCTCTATCTGAACCACTGATATCTCAGGTCTCGAAACCACATCCTCTCCGGATTCCGTGACCGCATCGGGATAGGATTCATTTATCATGGATTCAGCAGCTTCCTCGTAGAAAACTCCTGTACCATACATCTTTTCTATAACAGCTCTGGGAACCTTTCCCTTCCTGAAGCCGGGGATAGCGATCCTTGATCTCTGCTTCAGATAAGCCTTCTGTATAGCCTTATCCACTTCCTCAGCCGGAAGCTCGATGGTAAGCTTTGCCATGCTATGCTCTAATTTTTCAACCTGTACGCTCATTTTATAAAAATTCCTTTCAAGTGATAGCTGCAACTTCTGCACAGTCCAATGCGTTATTGTATCACAGTTATCGCATTGTTTCAATTAAATTGTATTGCATCCAGCACTTCCTTTGCCTTATCGGCGTCTGTAAGCGCTGTCACGATCTCTCCGCCGAACTCCACTGCACATCCCATGCCTCTTGCCGTGATCACCCTTCCATCGGTCACCGCGCGGGCTTCCCTGTCATATTGCGCCTTTGCAAGATATGCATCATTTCCCGGATAAACGGTGGCCTTCTTCCCGTCGAGGATCCCCAGGCTGCCAAGATACCTCGGAGCCGCGCAGATAGCCGCAACATACCTTCCGTTCCCATATGCCTTCAGGAGGGCCTCCTTTACCTCCTCTGACTCCTCCAGATTTCTGGTTCCCGGCATCCCTCCGGGAAGCATCAGCATGTCAAAGCTCTCCGTATCCGTATCCTTAAGCAATGCATCCGCCTTGACCTGGATCCCGTGACTTCCGGTTACATATATGTCTCCGCTTATAGATACTGTTGTAACCTCGATCCCTGCCCTGCGCGCTATATCGATGGGTATTATCGCCTCAGCTTCCTCGAAACCCTCTGCCAGAAATGCCGCCATCCTTTTTCCCATAGTTCCCTCCTTTTTGAACTGCCTTGTTTTTACTGTATATTTGCCCGCTGCAAAGCAGTGTGGCATAATGAGATGCACCCATGCCGGTGTTTATATTCATGGTGCTGCCGATCAGACGGCCATGGGTGTCTACTGTATGATATCACATACCGGCACGCAGGGTGACATGGATTTGCAGAAGAAGGGAGTTCATAAAATGGAAAACATGGAAATAGAGAGGAAATGGCGGGTCTCCAGGCTTCCCGGGGATCTTTCGGAATATGCCGGCATAGAAATGGAGCAGGCATATCTGAATGAGCATCCCACCGTACGCATCAGACGGGA
The DNA here is from genome assembly GCA_947165275.1 of uncultured Lachnospiraceae bacterium. Lineage (GTDB taxonomy): Bacteria > Bacillota > Clostridia > Lachnospirales > Lachnospiraceae > NK4A144. The sequence goes on from CAMUZQ010000098.1 coordinate 6,745, forward strand.
AAACAGCGGATATTTCCTTACCTACAAAGGGATAAGCGATAATGATGTCTCACATATTGAATATAATCTTCCGATAACGAAGGAGGCCTTTGAGCATATGCTGCCAAAATGTGACGGGCGCATAATAAGAAAAAAAAGATATTTGATACCCCTGGAAGACGGAAAGCTGAAGGCGGAGCTGGATGTATACGACGAACCCTTTGCGCCTCTGATGATAGTCGAGGTAGAATTTCCCTCCCTGGAGGAAGCGGAAGCCTTCACCGCGCCGGAATGGTTCGGCGAGGACGTGACTCACGACATACGCTTCAAAAATTCCTCACTGGCAACAGATATCGCCTTCGATCCGAAAGGGCTCTTATGAATCCTTTCGGGTAAGGCAGTACCAGATATACTTTGTATTGGTGACAACGTATCTCTTTACAAGCCTTCCGGGATCCGTGACCAGCCTGTGAAGCCATTCGAGGTAGCTTTTCTGCATCCACAGAGGAGCCCGTTTGACTGTCCCCGCCTGATAATCAAAGCCTGCCCCCACGCCTACCATGAGACCGTGTATCTTCCCCTTATGGGAGAACATGAACATCTCCTGCTTCGGCGCACCAAGACCTATCCAGACTATATCTGCCTCGGAGCTGTTTATCGTCTGTATTACCTCCCTGTCCTCATCGGCTGTAAGCCCCCTGAAGGGCGGCGAATATTTTCCGACTATATTGATCCTAGGATATTTTTTTCTGATATTTGCTTCCAGTTTTGCAAGGGTGGATTCACTTGAGCCGTAAAAGAAATGCTTGACTTTGCCGTCTGCCGTCGCTCCCAGCAGCTCCTCCATAAAATCCGGCCCGGCTATCCTCCTTGCATTGACAGCGCCCTTTCTGCGAAGCCTGCGGGCGATAGGAGCCCCGTCCGGAAATGTGAAAGAAGAACTGTTCAAAGCTTCCTTGTACCTGCTGTTATCTACCGCGGTAGCTACCGTGAATACATTAGAAAAACAAATATAACCGCCGCTGAGATCATCAAGCCTGTCCAATACAGTAGATACAGCGCTCAATACATCTCCGACGGCGTATCTTATGCCAAATATTTCCTCTGTTTCCATTATCTATATCAATCCGTTATCTATAAGTTCTTCCTGTACGATCTTCGATGCCGCCTCATCTATGGACTCTCCGGTATATGCAGCAGCCGAAAAATCCTCCCTGAGCCTTTTCCTCATACCGGAATAGTTCCTTATTTTATCAAAAAGCTCGCGATATGTCATATGGAACAATTTTCCGTCCACTATCCCTTCATATATCACATTATTGGGACTGATATTGTGGTCGATCATGAAAAATTCAAGCCATTCGTCAAAATTATCCGGTTTCATTCCATATTCTCCCTAAACTCCCATTACAGTTTGCCTGACACTGCCATCATATGAAAGTCGATTGCTCCGCTCTCGCAACCGATGCCAGAATAAAAACATCATACATGCTCTTGACATAATTTATTCTGTAATTGTATAATATCGCTTGCGCGTTGTGAAGTGCAAATTTTGTCAGGCCTCTCCTGACAATACTGAATATGATAAGGCGAGATAGCTCAGCTGGCTAGAGCACGCGGTTCATACCCGCGGTGTCGAGGGTTCAAGTCCCCCTCTCGCTACTGGTTTGGAAAGTCGGGAAATGCTGTATTTTAGGCACTTCCCGTCTTTTTTTCTTCGGGCAGATAGTCCGAAAAGTTGAGAACTTTTGAGAAC
>CAMUZQ010000099.1 GCA_947165275.1 uncultured Lachnospiraceae bacterium
ACTGTTTATGCAGTCTGCGAGACTTTTTTCATCAAAACACTGTCAAAGACAGGAAGATAACACTTTTTGTCAAGTATTTCAAGGGTTTTTCTGTGTTTTTTAAGATATTTTTGACCTTTTTTTGACCATTGCCGCCTTATCTTTTACAATAGGCTGTATGAGCATATCAGCAGCAATGATAATTAAAAGAGGCGAGTGCAAAGAGCTTAAAAGATGTCTTGCCTCCATAAGGGGAATAGTATCAGAAATAGTCGCTGTTGTCGACCCCACTCCGATGGAGGGAGACACAACAGATGAGCTCCTGTCCGAGTACGGCGCCACCACGATCTTCCTCCCCTGGCCTTCGGATTACGCCGCTGCCAGAAATGCCGGTCTGAGACGTGTCACCGGAGACTGGACCCTGGTCATAGACACTGATGAATATATCATGTCTTTTGATTTTGACGAAAAAAAAGCGAAAAATGACGCATACCGGGTCATACGTGAGAATGAATACCTTACCGAAGACAACGCACTGCAGAATACCGAACGGATCACCAGACTGTTCCGTTCCGGGCTCTTTCATTTCGAGGGAAGAGTACATGAGCAGGTGACCGCTGATAACGGCATGCCTTATCAGGCAGGAAATGCTGATATAGTGCTTGGACATACAGGTTACGCAGATCCGGAGCAGATGCTGAAAAAATCAGCATCATACCGTGAACTCCTGTCAGATATGATCCGGGATAAAGGAGATGATCCTTATGTATATTTTCAGATCGGCCGGACATATTACGTAGAAAAGGATTATGAAAATGCCGCTTCGGCTTTTGAAAAAGCCATCGCTGCAGAAGCCGACACAAGGGATGAATATGTTGAATCCCTGATCGAAACCTACGGATATTCGTTGCTTGAAGCCGGCCGCGCCGGGGACGCTCTGTCACTGACAGGCTTCGATGAATATAATGACAGCGCAGATTATCAGTTTCTTTGCGGACTTATATATATGAACAATGCTTCCTTTGACAAGGCTGTCGAGAGCTTTTGCAAAGCGACTGAATGTAGCAAAGTCTCTGTAAAAGGCTGTGATTCCTATGCCGCCTGGTATAATTGCGGTGTTATATTCGAGGTGCTGGGCGATACGGAAAAAGCCGTATCATATTACAAAAAAGCGGGCTCATATGAGCCCGCCGTCAAAGGTCTTGAAAGATTATCTTGATCTCCTGTTGAAATTGATCAGACAGCCTTCCAGGATGATCTCTCTCTCATGATCTGTGAGATCACCTATGGTAAGCACGAATTCCTTTAACTCCTGGCCGGAAACTGCCACAGCCCTGATATCCTGTGACTTTTCCTCTATGGCCTTTCTGATCCCGGGAAGGAAGATATAGTCAAGATTCCTGAAGGGAAGCTCTCCCCCGGGTATTATAAAGGGTATCATGCCCCAGTTTATCAGGTTGGATCTGTACCGCTTTGTCGCATATTCATTTGCGATATTGGCCCAGCCTCCGAGCACCTTCTGGCAGGAGGCAGCCTGCTCTCTCGCAGACCCGTCGCCGGGCTTCACGGCAAATATGGAGGAGCCTATCCCTGTATTATCCCGGCTCACATCCTTATATTCAGACCTTATCCTTTCCCATGCATCCCTGAGATCGGAGGCATCCTCAAGCACCTTATCAAATGCTTCAGCTCCCTCTTCCCGGGCTTCTTCATATGCCCTTACGGCCTTTGCTCTTCCGACATATTCAGGATCCTTGCGTGACAAGGTAAACTCGGCAAGACCCAGGGGATTGGATCTGTAGGACGAAGTCTCTCCCGAAGGTATCAGCTCATCCGTCGTTGTTACAGGATCATGGATCTCAGATACTATGCGGAGCAGAAGATTGTCGGTAAGCGGAACCATCTCCGGCCAGTCCTTGATATTGGGTCCGAGCACGACCTCACGGGAGGCATCCGCTTCGCCCTTTGAATCAAAGACTCTCTTTTCGTAAATCCTGCTGTCAAAGAAGTATCTGTATTCGCCTATCCTGACATCCAGCTTATCCGCGCCGGTAAGATATCCCTTATTCGCCGCTGTTGCCGCTATAGACCTGGCATCCATGAGTGCGACGGAGGATATCTGTCCGTTCTGGACCTTGGATCCCTCTCTGTTAGGGAAATTCCTGGTGGAGTGTCTGATGGAAAATGCATTATTCGCCGGCGTATCTCCCGCTCCGAAGCAGGGACCGCAGAAGCAGGTCTTTACAACTACTCCTGCGTCTACAAATTTTGAGATCGCGCCGTTTTTGATAAGCTCCGCATACACAGGCATCGATGCCGGATACACGCTCATTGTGAATTCATCAGCTCCGATATCCGCCCCGTCAAGGATATCTGCAGCTGCACAAAGGTTTTCAAACCCTCCTCCGGCACAGCCCGCGATAATACCCTGATCCACGAGCAGCCTTCCGTCATGGATCTTCTTTGTCAGATCCACATCCACCCTTCCTCCGAAGGAAACCCTGGCTCTCTCCTCCACCTCGTGGAGCACATCCTTCAGATTCGAATTCACTTCATCGATAGTATAGGCATTGGAGGGATGGAAGGGCATAGCGATCATGGGACGGATCCTGCTCAGATCAACCTCGACAACCTCATCATAATAAGCGACGGAAGCAGGCTTTAATTCCTTATAATCCTCAGCTCTCCCGTGAATTGCAAGCCATTCTTCGGTCTTTTCATCTGTATCCCATATGGAGGAAAGACAGGTGGTCTCCGTAGTCATGACATCGACTCCTATACGGAAATCCACCGAAAGATTCTTCACTCCGGGACCTGTAAATTCCATAACCTTATTCTTGACCGTGCCGTCAGCGAAAAGCCTGCCGATCAGCGCCAGAGCCACATCCTGCGGGCCCACTCCATATGAAGGTGTTCCCGTGAGATATACCGCGACAACCTCAGGCCTTCTGATATCATAGGTCTGTGACAGAAGCTGCTTGACCAGCTCTCCTCCGCCTTCGCCCATTGCCATGGTCCCGAGGGCGCCATATCGTGTATGAGAATCAGAACCCAGGATCATCTTTCCGCAGCCGGCCAGCATTTCTCTGGCATATTGATGTATCACGGCCTGATGAGGCGGTACATATACGCCGCCGTATCTTCTGGCTGCTGACAGGCCGAATACATGATCGTCTTCATTTATGGTCCCGCCGACTGCACAGAGTGAATTATGACAGTTGGTCAATACATAGGGCACGGGAAATTTGTCGATCCCGGAAGCCCTTAATGTCTGGATTATTCCTACATAGGTTATATCATGAGACGTGAGACAGTCGAACCTGATGTTTAACTCCTCCATATTGCCGGAGCTGTTATGCTCCTTCAGTATGCCATATGCGATGGTACCACGGACCGCTTCCTCCTTTGAAACCGAAGCCGAGCCGGTGAACTCTTTTCCGTCTATAAGATAAGCTCCATGTCCTTTTACTTTTACGGCGTCATCAATAACTGACATTTATTTCTCCTCCAATTCTAAAAAATCTATGCCCATGAGCGTAAGTCCTTTTGCATCTGCCGTAGGGCCCGGATTCCTTGTTCTGTCCACTGCATATAATATATCAGCAACGTCATCAGGCGCAAGCCTTCCCCTGCCCACATCGATAAGTGTGCCGGCTATGATGCGCACCATGTTATAAAGAAATCCGTATCCCTTTACCGTGATAAAAACCCGGGTATCCTCCCGTGAAACGCTGATAGCGGTGATCTCCCTTACAGTTGTGGAAGCCTGGGTATGTACCGAACAGAAGCTCCTGAAATCATGTCTGCCTATGAGCTTTGCAGCTGCCTCATTCATCCTGTCCGTATCCAGATCGTATCCTGCCAGCATGGAATAGCGCGACCTCAGAGGATCCGCTATCCGCTCATTATCTATCTCATAGCGGTAGGTTTTAAGAGTAGTCGTGTGTCTGGGATGAAAATCCGCCGGAACCTGTACCGCTTTTCTGACTCTTATGTCCGGAGGAAGCTTTGTATTTAATGCATCGGGGAAATTTCCGACAGGAATTGAGGAATAGGAATCAAATACCGCCGCATTAGCCAGCGCATGCACCCCGGAGTCTGTCCTTGAGGTCCCTGTCACCTCTGTTTTTCGTCCCAGAAGCGCGGTAAGCGCAAGATCAAGCTGACCTTCTATGGTCTGCTGATCATCCTTTAATCTGGCAAAACCATGATAATCCGTACCGTCATATGCTACATAGATCAGGATACGCCGCGGCTGATCAGGTGCTTTATTCATCCCAGCCCTTCCAGGATCCGTAAGACTCCGCCTTCTTTACGCTCCTGCTCCGCTTACGTATATTTCCTCTGATCTCTCTCCCGTCACATATATACATCAGGTTCATAAACCGCTCGAACTCCTGCCGGGCCCTTGCATTGATCAAAGAGAGGATCACTCCGGAAAATATACTGACTATGCCTATGATCCACAGCGCTGTAAGTACAATAAGAGTCGGATATCTGGGCACCTCACCGGTTTTTGAAAATTCAAGAACTATAGGGATGAAAAGCCCGAATCCGATCAGAATCGTTATGACTCCGATAGTCCCGAAAAACACCGTCGGTCTGTCGTCCCGAAGAAGCCGGAATATGGTCTGCAGTACCTTATATCCGTCAGAATAGGTAGAAAGCTTCGAGGGGTTGTCCGCATCCCTGTCCCTGTACTCCACGGGCAGCTCAAGGATCTTAAAATTATGCTCCAGAGCAAAGATCGTCATTTCCGTCTCTATTTCAAAGCCCTTGGAGGAAACAGCAAAGCTCTTTACGAAATCTCTGGAAAAAGCCCTTGCCCCCGTCATGATATCGTTTATCTTCGCATGGAAAAGATGATTTATGAGTCCGCGTACCAGACGGTTCCCGAAGCTGTGGAACGGTCTTTTATTCTCCGTAAAATAGCTGGATGAGAGACGGTCCCCTATGACCATGTCCGCTGCTCCGTCAAGCACAAGGCGGCTCAGCTTCGGCGCAAAGGATGCAGGGTATGTATTGTCACCGTCCGCCATAATATAGCAGTCGGCGTCTATCTCACGAAACATGGTCCGGATCACATTGCCCTTGCCCTGGCGCGCCTCATATCTGACTATCGCTCCGGCTGATCTTGCGATCTCATCCGTACCGTCAGTGGAATTGTTGTCATAGACGTATATATCCGCATCCGGAAGATTAGCCTTGAAATCCTCTACTACAGCCTGTATTGATTTTGCCTCGTTATAGCATGGTATAAGTACTGCTGTCCTCATCTGTCATCTCCTCAGATCTATGACTCTGGCCCCGTATTCCTCAGCTGTTTCCGCTATCTCGCTTTCCGAAGGCACGTTCCCGTCAGCGTCAGGTCTAATAAGCCTTGTAACCCCCGGTACCGCCGCATAGGGGAGAACCTTCGCCCTGAGCTGGTCCTGACCGGGATCTACTATGACTATTTTTTCACCATATGCCGGCTGCTCTCCCGCCGCCTTAAAAAACTCATCTGATATAGAATCTATCTCTCTGACCGTCTCCCCGAATTCCCTGTCAAATCCTGCCGGGCTCAGCGTCTTCATAATAAATGGATAGTTGAGCGTCACCGCAAGCATGAGCACAAGCGCCGGCACAGCCCATACCGGCCTGATCTCTTCAACCAACAGAAAATATAAGGCAGCAAAAAGCATTGCCCCGAAATATGTGGCTATGTATCTGTCATAGCTTGAAAGGGTCAGCGCCTCCCATTCTTCAAAAACAAACAGGTAGATATATATCATCACCAGAAGGTATCCGGCCATACCGGCTATGACCGTTACAAATGACAGAGTGCTGCGTATATCCGGCCCCTTTCTCCTTTTATATATTATATATGAGAATACAAATATTAAAAGTATTATAACACTTGTAAGACCTGCAGCGCCGTCATTTAATCCGTAAGTGAAAAGCTTTATGCAAAATTCCTTTACCGTGGATCCTGTATATGAAGGAAATCCCATATGCCCGGAGGTCAGATTCCTGTCAAGATTCTCTGACAGGTAAGTGGTATTGCCCTTGATCCTGCAGAAGACCTTCCAGGACATCCAGAAGCCTCCCGTGATCACCAGATAAAGGATACAATATACCCAGGAGAGAAGCTTTCCCGGTTCTATGCGCCTGACAAAATACACCCCTATACATACCGCCGCCAGAACTATACTTGTGGTTTTCATCATGGCAAGCACTGATGTGGCAAGAATGATCCTCAGATAAACAAATCCTGTCTGTCCGTCGCCGGACTTTCCGCCCTCGACTTCTTCCATGATATATACCAGCACACTTCCGAAGATCACCGTCGCAAGGATGTCAAGGCCAAGGCAGTGCAGGAACTGAAACGAAACCAGAAATGGCAGCATTATCCCTGCAGACACCCTGCAGATATATCTTATATTGTCATCATCCTCTCTGCGATGGAAAAAAACGGACATGGAAACGGTCATCAGTACCCATAAGACAAAAAACATGCCGCTCTCACTGAATCCGCCCGAAAGCTTGAAAAACAGGAAATCCATGATATAAACAAGCGGGAAATAATCCCTGTAAAAGGTGCTTGCCATATTTCCGGTCGGCATACCGTTTACAAAATACATGTCCTTGGGTGTTATAGCCCATGAATGAAAATCATCAAAATTTGTGACCCTCATATGCAGGCTCAGAAGCCGGAGGATTATAAGAAGCAATACAAAAATGAGATTTCCCGGATCAGCCAGAGGATTCAGCAGAGCTGCCTTTTTTAACCTCGTCATAAACACAAGTCCCAGGCCCGCCAGCTCATACATCATCAAAAGCCCTGTGATATGGCTTACATGCCCGGTGACCGCCAGAAGATAGGACAGGAGCATGAAAAGATACACCCCGACAGGCAGGGCCTCTAAATATTTTCTGTCATATTTTTGTGCAAAAAACAAAGAGATCATCTTATACAGGTGATATTATTCCGAAAAGCACGACCAGCGACAGATAACAAAACAGGATCACATATGCTCTCTTATCCCAGGCTTTATAGACCAGCGGATTCATTTTAGTCCTTCCCTCTCCGCCGTGATAGCACCGGGCCTCCATTGCCATGGCAAGATCATTTGCCCTTCTGAAAGCCGAAACGAAAAGAGGCACCAGAAGCGGGACCATTGCTCTTGCTCTTTTTATGAGTCCCCCGCTTTCAAAATCCGCTCCTCTGGCCTGCTGAGCCTTCATTATCTTGTCCGTCTCCTCCATCAGGATCGGGATGAAACGCAGAGCGATCGACATCATCATGGCTATTTCATGGACCGGCAGCTTGAAGATCTTCATGAAGCCTAGTCCGCGTTCAAGGCCGTCTGTAAGGTTATTGGGGGTCGTAGTAAGTGTCATGAGAGTGGAGCCCAGTATCAGATAAGTCAGTCTTACCGTTGTAAAAGCGGAATTCACGAGGCCCTGCTTTGTGATCCTGAAGATCCAGAATTCGGCCAGAGGCTCTCCCGGTGTAAGGAAGAGATTGAAAACAACCGTGATGAGAATGATAAAGACTATCGTTTTCATTCCTCTTATCATATAGGTGAAGGGTACCTTTGAAAGTCTTATCAGGCAGATAAGAAAAACTGTCGCCGCTGCATAGCAGGCGACCTTTTGTGATATGAACAGGGATACTATAAATACCAGAGTCCCAACCAGCTTAACTCTGGGGTCAAGCCTGTGAAGCCTGGATTCGGCCTGATAATACTGTCCCAGCGTTATCTCCCTAAGCATTCCATACCGCCCCTATCACTGAATTTACCGCTTCGGAGACAGTGGTAGCCGTCACATCCACATCAAAGCCTCTTCTGTGCAGCTCATGCATAATATAGGTCACTCTGGGCGCAGCCAGACCGATTTCCTCAAGTTCACTGATATGTGAAAAGATCTGCTTCGGAGTTCCGTCCATATATACCCTTCCCTTGTCCATGACGATGATATGATCCGCATAATTCGCGACATCCTCCATGGAATGCGACACGAGTATCACGGTTATCCCCTGCCTGTCATGTAAATCTTTGACAAGATCCAGTATCTCATCTCTGCCCTCAGGATCCAGACCGGCTGTAGGCTCGTCCAGAACCAGAACCTCCGGCTCCATAGCAAGCACTCCTGCAATGGCTACCCTTCTTTTCTGTCCGCCGGAAAGATCGAAGGGGGAAACATAGAAAAGCTCATCGGGAAGCCTGACCAGCTTGAGCGCCTTGTAAGCGGCAAGCTCCATATCCTTCTGTGACTTTCCCAGATTCTTCGGGCCGAAACACACATCCTTGAATACATCCTCTTCAAAAAGCTGATGCTCGGGATACTGGAATACCAGCCCGCCGCAGAGACTGGCGAGAACGAGGGGGCACTGAGGGTGAGATATAA
>CAMUZQ010000100.1 GCA_947165275.1 uncultured Lachnospiraceae bacterium
AAGGATCACGCTTCGGGATGCCGGAGATAATGTAAGGACGGAGATCTTCAATACGGGAAGCGGGATCCCGGAGGAGTCTCTGGACAGGATATGGGAAAAATTCTATAAGGTCGACAAGGCCCGTACCCGTGAGGCCGGGGGCTCCGGGATAGGATTATCTATTGTGAAGGCCACAATGGAAACTTTGAATAAACCCTGCGGTGTGATAAACTATGATGATGGCGTCGGCTTCTGGTTTGAGCTGGAGCGCGCAAACTGATCTGAGAGGGATTGATGTGATGAAGAAGCTTTTCTGTCTCGTGAATATGTGTCTGATCATCGGGATCACGGCAGTTACAGGCTGCGGCGCTCCCGGGGTTGATATTTCGGATGAGGATGTGAAAAAGGTAGCTGACTATTCTTCTGATATAGTCAGCCAGCATAATGATAAATCCGATTCGAGACTGGTAGATCTGAATACGGTTAAAAGGAAATATCAGCAGCAGCTTGATCTTGAGATCAAAAGACAGAATTTCAGGGCTCTGGAGCAGGCAGCTCTTCAGGCCGGAGAATCCGGAGGAACGGGAGACGGAGAAGGTGAAGGATATGTGGAGCCTGAGATCTCTCTTGCGGAGGCTGTGGGACTCACGGGTTTTGATATAAATTACAAAAACCATGAGACAAGCAGATCCTATCCTGCCTCAGGAGCAGTATCGGCTGATGATGTATATATGGGTATGACGGCGGCAGCGGGCGATACACTCCTTATTATGCATTTTGACATCTCCAATACGGAGGGACTGGACAAGGAATGCAGCATCATAGATCTCAGACCTACCTTCAGAGTGAAGATAAACGGAGAAAACCATACCGTGCAGCAGACGATACTCCCTGATGATCTTTCAAAGTACGAGGGGACGGTGCCGGCATACAGCTCAGTGGATGCTGTGCTCATATCCGAGGTAAAGGAGGATACGGCTTCCCAGATAGACAGTCTGTCGCTTATAGTACGCTCGGCAGAGTCAAGACCGGAATACAAGCTTGAATAGGACAGTCCGGGACTATACGAAAAAGACTTTCCGCCCGGAAAACCGGAGTTTCCGGCAGGGATCCGGAGAAATTTGAGGTTAACATAAAATGCCAATCTGTGTTCAGAAGGATCTTCCGGCAAGGGGGATCCTTGAAAATGAGAATATATTCACAATGGAGCCTGAACGCTCCATACATCAGGACATACGTCCGCTGGAGATATGCATACTGAATCTGATGCCCTTAAAGGAGGATACAGAGCTGCAGCTTCTGAGATCGCTTTCAAATACTCCTCTGCAGATAAATGTAACCTTCCTTATCGTAAAAAGCCATGTCTCCAGGAATGCTTCTGCAAATCATCTCAATCAGTTTTATAAGACCTGGGATGAGGTAAAAGAGGATAAATTTGACGGAGTCATAGTGACGGGAGCACCCGTGGAGCTTTTGGATTATGAGGAGGTTGATTACTGGGAGGAGCTTAAGGAGATCTTTGAATGGAGCAAAACCCATGTGACCTCGACGCTTCATGTATGCTGGGGCGCCCAGGCGGCTCTTTATTATCATTACGGACTTCCGAAACACAGATTTGAATCAAAGCTTTTCGGAGTATACCAGCACAGGGTAATGAACAGGAAGGATCCTCTGGTAAGAGGCTTCGATGATCTTTTTTATATTCCTCATTCAAGATATACCGAGGTCAGAAAAGAGGATATACATGCCTGTCCGTATCTGAAGGTCCTGGCGGAAGGGGACAATAAGGCCGGGGTCTGTCTATGTACCGCGATGAGCGGGAGGCAGGTCTTTTTATTCGGACATCCTGAGTATGACCGGAGGACACTTGATATGGAGTACAGGCGTGACAGGGAGAAGGGGCTTGATACGGCTCTTCCGATCAATTATTATCCGGATAATGATCCCACGAAGAAGCCGATGCTGCTTTGGAGGAGTCATGCGAATATAATATATACGAACTGGCTGAACTATTATGTGTATCAGAATACTCCTTACGATATCGGAGGGATACTTTAGGAGCCAGATATGAAACTATGACTTCTTGCGCGAGAAATAGGAATTTCGCGCAAGAACTCCGCGTTCCGCGGAGCACGCCCCTTGCTTCGCAAGGACCTGGTCAAATACGATTCTTGTTTTTTCGATAAAAAACAAGAATCTATGCTTAATTGAGGAGGAAATATGGGCGGTTTTTTTGCTTCGGCGCTGAAAAGTGACTGTATATTTGATCTGTACTTCGGTACTGATTATCACTCTCATCTGGGAACGAGACGGGCGGGTCTTGCGGTTTTCGACGACAAGGGCGGATTTAACCGCGCGATACATAATATAGAGAATTCCCCCTTCAGGACAAAATTCGAATCGGATTTCCATGAGATGAAGGGCAATATCGGCATAGGATGCATATCAGATTATGAGCCGCAGCCTCTTATCGTAAGATCGCATCACGGTACCTATGCGATCACTACTGTGGGTAGGATAAATAATATCAATGAGCTTTCGGAGGAGGTGATCAAGGGGTCGGGAACCCATTTCCTTGAGATGAGCGGCGGTTCCATAAACGCCACGGAGCTTGTGGCGGCACTGATCAACCAGAAGGACAATATAATCGACGGGATAAGATATGCGCAGGAAACGATAGACGGCTCCATGACAATTATCCTGCTCACACCAATGGGTATATACTGTGCAAGAGACAGGCTCGGGAGAACCCCTGTTACCATAGGTGTCAAGGATGAGGGCTTTTGCGCATCCTTTGAGAAGTTTGCCTATCTGAACCTTGGCTACAGGGATTACAAGGAGCTGGGCCCGGGAGAGATAGTGATCATGACCCCCGAGGAGGTCAGGACTCTTTCAAAGCCCGGAGATAAGATGAAGATCTGCACATTTCTGTGGGTATATTACGGCTATCCTTCCTCAGGATATGAGGGAGTTTCCGTGGAGGAGATGCGTTACCGCTGCGGCAGTCATATGGCCAGGAGGGACAGCCTGTCAGGGAATGAGATCGACATAGTGGCGGGGGTGCCGGATTCCGGGACTGCTCATGCAGTAGGCTATGCAAATGAGTCCGGGGTCCCTTTTTCCAGACCCTTCATCAAATATACGCCTACGTGGCCCAGATCCTTTATGCCTACGATACAGTCAAGGCGCGATATGATAGCGCGCATGAAGCTCATACCGGTGCATGATCTGATAGAAGGCAACAGGATACTTCTGATAGACGATTCGATAGTGAGGGGGACACAGCTGAGGGAAACCACACAGTTTTTGTATAATTCGGGAGCGAAGGAGGTACATGTAAGGCCTGCCTGTCCTCCGATCATGTTCGGCTGCAAATATATCAATTTTTCCAGGTCGACCTCTGAGCTGGAGCTCATAGCAAGGCGTGTGATAAGCAAGGAGGAGGGTCAGGAGGTGGAACGGGCGATCCTCGATGACTATGCAAATCCCGATTCCGACAGATATAAGCTTATGATAGAAGAGATCAGAAGGCAGCTCGGGTTCACTTCCTTAAGCTACAACCGGCTGGATGATATGCTGGAGGCCTGCGGCATAGAAAAGGATAAGCTCTGCACATATTGCTGGAACGGGGCTGAATAGACCGGAACAGAACGGCCGACGAACATTTGTTCCTGATTTAGTACATCCGAATCGGTTGACTTAAAATCCGCAAGGCATTATATTAGTAGTAATGACAGCAGTCTATGGGCAAACCTGCTGTGAAGCAGGGACGCAAAGCTAGAGGGTCTGACAATGTCAGACAGCCAGTTGCCATGAATCATTCTGTTCTTCATTAAGGGAGAGGAGATCATCATGAAAAGGATATACAGTTCATTTGTAATATTTACCGTATCCGTGATACTTGTCGCGCTGTCCATGTCGAAGGTCGCAGCGGCGAGAGAAGGGCAGGCCAGGAGCACTGAGGCCATAGGCGAATCACAGCTTAATTCATCAAACGTGAGTGTATTAAACAACCTGATGCTTTCAAAAATGAATGATCTCAGATCTTCTGTGGGAGTGGGGTCACTCTCTATAGATGCGACATTGAATTCATATGCGGCTACAAGGTCGGTCGAGGCCACTACCAAATGGTCACATACCAGGCCGAACGGTGCGCAGGGATGTGACATGATACCGGCAAACAAGTGGAGAGGAGAGAATCTTTCCTATGTGACCTTCCCGGATTTTAATTATTCCGAGGAGGAGCAGGAGGAGGCGGCAGAGGTGATGTTTGATAATCTCGTGGCATCGCCTACCCATTATGACAATATGGTATTCGGCTCATTCACCAAGGTAGGGATCAGGACGAATGTGGCAAATACCGCAGACGGGACCAGACTTACCACAGCATATCTTTTCTCTAATTGATACAGGGATCAGCAGAGGAGTTTCAGGGGAGCCCAGGAAGGGCTCCCCGTTAGTTTGAGAAATGAATATAAAGATTTTCAGGAAGGGGCTCAGGGACGGGATCCCTATAGCCATGGGTTATCTGGCGGTTGCTTTTACGATAGGCATAGCTGCCGGAAATATAAATATGAATGCCTTTCAGGGCTTTCTCATGTCCTTTGGCATGCTTGCTTCAGCCGGAGAGTATGCGGCGGTGCTGCTGATAGGCTCGGCGGCCGGAGTGCTTGAGATGATAGCGACCACTTTTGTGATCAATCTCAGGTATTTCCTCATGAGCTGCTCTCTTTCCCAGAAGCTGTCCCCGAAGGAGCCTATGTGGAAGAGAATGCTTCTTGCATGGTTTGTGACAGACGAGCTTTTCGGGATATCATCTGCCTGCGAGGGACGTCTGGATCCGGTCTATACATATGGTGCAGCCATCGTTTCCGTCACCGGCTGGTGTCTTGGGACCGTCCTGGGGATAGTGGCAGGGGATATCCTTCCCGTGAGACTGGCCTCTGCCATGAGTGTGGCTCTCTACGGCATGTTTCTTGCCATTATCATACCACCTGCGCGAAAGAGCATATTTATGGCTGCGCTCGTCACGGTATCCATGGCTTCAAGCTTTATTTTTTCAGAGGTACCGGTGCTTTCAGACATTTCAGAGGGGTTCAGGATAATCATCCTTACTGTGGTGATAGCAGGCACTGCTGCATTTATAAGACCGGCCGGGGAGGATGGCTGATATGTTTGACAGAAGAGTATATATGTCTCTCATCATAATGATATTGACAGTTTATTCCATAAGGGTGATCCCTTTTATCATCTTCAGGAAGGAAATAAAGAATAAATGGATACGCTCATTTCTTTATTATGTTCCATATGTGACCTTATCAGTGATGACATTTCCGGCGATAATAAATGCGACCTCCTCCGTATGGGCAGGTGCTGCGGCTCTCGGAACCGGGATAGTCATATCACTGATCGGAGGAGATCTCTTTACTGTTGCAATCAGTGCGTGTGTTGCGGTATTCTTAACTGAGTTGTTCATTTGAGGACAGCAGGATCCGGCTGTCCCCGGATTTTATGATCGCTGCATGGAGGAGCGTTTGACAATGAAAAATATATTATGGGATATCCTTATGATACTTACAGGAGTGGCACTTATCCTTTTTCCCGGTGAAGCGATGGATCTGACCATAAAGATAATAGGGGGACTGCTGCTCGTGGCAGGGATCGCAGGAGTTATAATGGGCTTCAGAGGCCGGGGCGCCTATCAGGTATATACCATGGGCGGAGCTGTGTTTTCCATCGCAGCCGGCATCATCTTCCTCATCAGGCCGCTTGTGGTTGAGAGGTTTCTGCCGCTCGTAATGGGAGTTGTGATACTGCTTACCGGTCTGTTTAATATTATAAATGCGATAAATGCCAAAAGGGCGGGCGCATCCAGATGGCTGGTCTCCCTTGTGCTGGCGCTGATAACGGTGGTTCTCGGGATAGTGATACTGCTGAACCTGGACGGGACTGCCAATCTCCTTGTCACCATCATAGGAGTGGTATTTGTATATAACGGTATTTCGACACTTATAATGAAAGTTTTGAACAGGGTGTAAAAAATGAAAAACTATATCAGGATAGCAAGGCCGGATCATTGGATCAAGAATATATTCATCATACCGGGGATCGCTGTAGGGTTTCTGCTTGCGGACAGGCTTCCGGTCCCGGAGCTTTTATTCAGATTTGTGATCGGATTCTTTGCAACATGCATGATAGCTTCCGCAAATTATGTGATCAATGAATGGCTCGATGCCGAATTTGACAGGTTTCATCCCACAAAGAAATACAGGCCGGTGGTGTCGGAAAATATGAAGTTCGGTCTTGTCATGACGGAGTATGTGGTCCTGGCAGTCATAGGACTGGCTGCATCTCTTTTGATAAACAAGGGCTTCTTTATCACGGAGGTATGGCTTCTTGTAATGGGCATAATCTATAATGTAAAGCCTCTCAGGACAAAGGACATACCCTTTCTGGATGTTATTTCCGAATCTGTAAACAATATGATAAGACTCCTTCTGGGATGGTTCATAGTAACAGATTCGTCGGTCCCGCCCGGAAGCATACTTCTCGGATACTGGATGGGCGGCGCCTTCCTTATGGGGATCAAGCGCTTCGCCGAGTACAGGATGATAGGGGATCCGAAGACAGCAGGTCTGTACAGGAAATCATTTGCTTCCTACACTGAGCGGACTCTTTTGTGTTCAAGCATGTTTTATGCTTTCTGCTCGACCTTCTGTATGGGGCTTTTCCTTGTGAAATACAGAATAGAATATGTGCTTGTGATGCCCTTCCTGTTTCTGCTGTTTGTCTATTATCTCTATATTGCCTTCAAGGATGATTCAGCGGTGCAGAAACCGGAAAAGCTTTATAAGGAAAAGAAGCTTATGGTCTTTGTGATACTTATCGTTGTGATCTGTGTTATACTTACGGTCGTGGATATTCCGGCTTTGAAGCTTTTCCAGGAGCCGTTTCTTATTGAGATTTGATAACAGGAGATTATTGAAATGAGCGAAAAGAAAAAGGTATTGTTGTTTTATCCTCCGGGACAGATGTTTCAGAGGGGAGAGGACAGATGTCAGCAGGCGGTTGACGGAAGCTCTGCGGAGGCTATGAGAGCCTGCAATGATCTGGGCTATGCGGCAGCTGTACTTCTTAAAAAGGGTTATGAGATAAAGCTCAGGGATTATCAGACAGAGCTTTGTACTATGGATGAGCTTTATAAGGATGTGGATGCTTTCAAGCCGGATCTCATGATGCTCAGCACGACAAATACCAGTATCTATGAAGATATTAAGGTGATGAATGAGCTTAAGGACAGATGCGGCGCCGTAACTGTCCTGAAGGGAGCTATCTTTTATGCACCTGAGCAGGAGATGCTCGATCTTCTGGATCTTTCGCATATAGATTATCTTATAGGCGGAGAGGTGGATTTTGCCATAGGAGGAGTCGCTGATCACGCATTGCGCGGAGAGGGTGATATTAAAGCGGTTGACAATATCCTCTATAAGGATGGAGACGGTAAATTCATACAGACTGGATTCCATGTCTGGGGACAGGATCTGGATTCTCAGCCTTTCCCGGCAAGGGAATATATGAATAACGGCCTCTATACCAGACCTGATACGGATGCGCCGATGGCTACGATACAGACTGCAAGAGGCTGCCCTTCCAACTGTGTTTTCTGTCTTACTCCCGAGATATCGGGCAGATGCGTCAGGTTCCGGAGTCCGGAGAATGTCATGGCGGAGCTTACGGAATGCTATGAGAAGTTCGGGATAAAGGATTTCTTCTTTAAGGCTGACACCTTTACCATAAATGCAGAATGGGTAAGGAAGCTCTGCAATCTTATAATCGATTCTCCGCTTTACGGAAATATCCATTTCACTGCAAATTCAAGGGTGAATCCCCTGAAAAAGGAAACGCTTGAGCTAATGAAAAAGGCGGGCTGCTTCATGGTGGCCTTCGGTTTTGAATCCGGAAGTGATGAGATATTAAAGCGTATACATAAGGGGGCCACAGTTGAACAGAACCTTCAGGCTGCAAAATGGTGTCATGAGGTAGGGCTTCCCTTCTGGGGCTTCTTTGTCATCGGATTCCCCTGGGAGAATAAGGGACATATAATGAAGACAAAGAGACTCATATACAAGGCTGATCCTGATTTCATCGAGGTCAAGCTCGCGCTGCCCTTCTACGGCACGCCGCTGTATGAGACCTGCAAGGAGGAGAACCTGCTGGCGAAGAATGTACTCGGTAGTGATTTCTTC
>CAMUZQ010000101.1 GCA_947165275.1 uncultured Lachnospiraceae bacterium
GCAGTGCCGCAGAGATGACCATTCTCTGAACCTCGCTGGTTCCTTCATAGATCTCTGTGATCTTAGCGTCGCGCATCATTCTCTCTACATCATATTCCCTGATGTAACCGTAACCGCCGTGAAGCTGTACAGCCTTTGTGGTAACCTCCATAGCTACCTCTGCCGCGCAGAGCTTTGCCATGGCAGCCTCTACGGAATATGATACCTTCGGGTCCTTCCTGTACTCGTCCTTCTTCCTTGCGGCCTTATATACGAGAAGCTTCGCAGCCTCAACCTTTGTAGCCATGTCTGCAAGCTGGAACTGGGTGTTCTGGAACTGTCCTATAGCCCTGCCGAACTGCTTACGTTCCTTAACGTAATTGATGGTGTTTTCAAGAGCGCCGCCGGCAAGTCCGAGAGCCTGGGCAGCGATACCGATACGTCCGCCGTCAAGAGTGTGCATTGCTATATTGAAGCCCTTTCCGCGCTGTCCAAGGAGATTCTCCTTAGGTATACGGCAATCGGTGAATATAAGCTCGTATGTAGCTGATCCGCAGATACCCATCTTATTCTCCTTCGTACCGAAGGTGAAGCCGGGCGTACCCTTCTCAACGATGAACGCGGATATCTCCTTCATCATCCTGCCGCGCTTCTCGACCTTTCCTGTTACGGCAAAGATGACGTAAACATCTGCCTCCTTACCGTTTGTAATAAAGCACTTGGAGCCATTGAGCACCCACTCGTCTCCGTCCTCAACAGCCTTTGTCTGCTGTCCCTGAGCGTCTGTTCCAGCGCCAGGCTCTGTAAGGCCGAACGCGCCGAGCTTCTCGCCCTTTGCAAGAGGTACTACATATTTCTGCTTTTGCTCCTCCGTACCGAAGGTAAGGATAGGGTCTATGCAAAGAGATGTGTGCGCAGATACGATAACTCCTGTGGTACCGCACACCTTTGACAGCTCCTCCACGCACATTGCGTATGTAAGAGTGTCACAGCCCTGTCCGCCATACTCCTTGGGTACCGGGATACCCATGAAGCCATACTTGGCCATCTTCTCAACTGTCTCTCTGGGGAACCTGTGCTCCTCATCGATCTCCTGAGCAAGCGGCTTTACTTCTTTCTCGGCGAAATCCTTAAAGAGCTGTCTCGCCATCTCATGTTCTTTTGGTAAAGTAAAATCCATGATCTATAATCCTCCATTTTTTTGTTTACTTCGCTTATCCCGCTCTGTGCGGGCATGCCTTTGGCTTACTTATCTGTCGGTACCTTACCGCCGTCAGCATAATTGTAGAAGCCTATGCCTGTCTTGACACCGAGCTTCTTGCCCCTGACCATCTTCTTGAGCAAAGGAGCCGGACGATACTTGGAATCACCTGTCTCCTTATAGAGAGTCTCCATGATGGCAAGGACGATATCAAGTCCTACATAATCGCCGAGCTCCAGGGGACCCATGGGGTGATTGCAGCCAAGCTTCATGGCGGTATCTATACCCTCTATATCAGAGATGCCCTCTGAATAAACAAATATGCCCTCATTGATCAGCGGGATGAGGATCCTGTTAACTACGAAGCCGGGAGCCTCGTTAACCTGTACAGGTGTCTTGCCGAGCTTGACGGATATATCATTTACCTTTTCAACGATCTCTGCGGGTGTATTTGCGCCTGCTATGACCTCGATGAGCTTCATCCTGTCTGCGGGATTGAAGAAATGCATGCCTACTACAGGCTTGGGAAGCCCTGCGCCTATCTCGGTTATGGAAAGTGAGGATGTGTTTGATGCAAAGATGCAGTTGTCATTCTTCACTATATTCTCCATAAGATCCTTGAAGCAGTCCTGCTTGATCTGCATGACCTCAAGAGCTGCCTCTACTACAAGGTCGGGATCCGTAGCTATGGAATTAAGACCTGTCTCAAACTTTGCAAGATATGCATCTGCTGCGCCCTGCTCGAGCTTTCCCTTTGAAACCAGCTTCTCATATCCCTTCTTGATCTTTGCAAGTCCGCCTTCGGCAAACTCCGTCTTGATATCGCAAAGATATACCTTATCAAAGTCATCACACTGTGCGAATGCCTTTGCGATACCCTGTCCCATTGTTCCGGCACCTATAACCGCTACCTTCATTACCTGTCCTCCTCTTTATTATTAAATGATAGATACTGTTTTACTTATTCTGGAAAGCGACATGCTTAACCTTGGCGGGATCATCCTTCTTCCTGAGGAAATTGGCCATTCCCTCCTTCTGATCCTCGGACTCAAAGCATGATCCGAAGAGCTTCTCCTCAAGGGCGATGGCTTCATCCATGGGAAGCTCCAGTCCCTCATTGATCGCCTTCTTGCATGCCCTCACTGCTATCGGGGCATTGCCTGCTATCATGCCTGCAAGCTTCTCTGCCTCAGCAAGGAGCTCCTCTGCAGGATATACAGCATTCACAAGACCTATACGGAGCGCCTCATCGGCTTTGATATTACGCGCCGTATATATAAGCTGCTTTGCCATGCCGGGTCCTACAAGACGGGCAAGCCTCTGCGTACCGCCGAATCCGGGGGTTATGCCGAGACCGACCTCAGGCTGTCCGAACATCGCATTCTCTGATGCTATCCTTATATCGCAGCTCATGGCTATCTCGCAGCCTCCGCCCAGTGCAAAGCCGTTTATAGCGGCTATGAAGGGGATCGGACAGGTTTCAAGCTTACGGAAGATATCATTTCCCTTCTTTCCGAATGCCTCTCCCTCTGCCTTCGTAAGTGTGCTCATCTCGCCTATATCGGCTCCCGCGACAAAGGATTTCTCTCCTGCGCCTGTAAGCACCACCGCCCTTACTGTATCAGGATCGATGCCGTCAAGAACCTTGTCAAGATCCTCAAGCACCTCGGAATTAAGCGCATTCAGCGCCTTCTCCCTGTTGATCGTGATGACTGCGTAATTGCCTTTCACTTCATAATCTACAAATCCCATATGCTCTCTCCTCTGAATCTTAAACTGCCTTGACTATGGTCGCGCATCCCATACCGCCGCCGATACAGAGTGTGGCAAGACCTGTCTTTGCGCCTGTACGCTTCATGTTGTGAAGGAGAGTTACGAGTATGCGGGCTCCTGATGCTCCTACGGGATGTCCGAGAGCTATAGCGCCGCCTGCGAGATTGAGCTTGGAAAGATCAAAGCCAAGATCCTTGCCGACTGCTACGGACTGTGCAGCAAATGCTTCATTTGCCTCATAAATATCAAAATCTTCTATCTTCATGCCGGTCTTTGCCATAACCTTCTTTGTAGCTGCTACGGGTCCGATGCCCATGATGGAAGGATCTACACCTGCAAGTGCGCCTGCGACGAACTCAGCCATAGGGGTTACTCCCAGCTCCTTGGCCTTCTCCTCAGTCATGACTACCACAGCTGCTGCGCCGTCATTGATCCCGGATGCGTTTCCTGCTGTTACGAAGCCGTCGGGATTGATAGGACGGAGCTTTGCAAGTCCTTCTATCGTAGATCCGGCTCTGGGACCTTCATCAGTATCAAATACGACCGTCTCTTTCTTTTTCTTTATTTCCACAGGTACTATCTCATCCTTGAAGTAACCCTTCTCGATCGCCTCACAGGCCTTCAGCTGGCTCTTAAGCGCAAATTCGTCGAGCTCCTCCCTTGTAAGGTTCCACTGCCTTGCGATATTGTCAGCAGTTGTGATCATATGATAATCATTGAATGCATCCCAAAGCGCATCTGTTATCATCGTATCCTTGAGAGCGCCCTGGCTCTGGTCGGGCCTGAGCATCCTGTAGCCGTATCTGCCGTTGGGTATCGCAAAAGGAGCCATTGACATGTTTTCCATTCCGCCTGCTACCACTATGTCGGCATCGCCTGCCTGTATCATCTGTGCAGCCATATTTACTGCATTAAGGCCAGATCCGCAGACCACATTTATCGTAACAGCCGGCGTCTCGATCGGAAGCCCGGCTCCTATGGAAGACTGACGTGCAACATTCTGTCCAAGGCCGGCCTGTATAACACAACCCATATATACATGATCAACCTTATCTGCAGGAACACCTGCCCTGCTCAATGCTTCCTTGATAACGATAGCCCCAAGCTTAGGTGCAGGGGTTGTTGAGAGTGAGCCTCCCATTGTGCCGATAGCAGTACGGCATGCTCCGGCCAAGACGATCTTTTTTGACATTAAGTACCTCCTTCACATTATGCATATTGTGATAATTGATTTGGAAATTGCCGTTTTAGTGTATCACACGAGGGCGCTATTTTCAATGCCCTGTGGCCATGAGCCTTATTCACATGGACAGAAAAAAGGACCGTCATCCGCGACAGTCCTTTCTTGAAAACCTTATGATCCCGCGCCTTATGCCGAAGCCTTTTTTTGCGCTCCGGTGCGCTATGCCATCATATCTCCGGCTCTATAAGGCCGTATGTATTTGCCTTTCTTTTATAAACCACATTCACCATGCCCGTCTCGGCATTATGGAACACATAGAAGTTGTGTCCCAGAAGCTCCATCTGAACACATGCATCCTCAGGATACATGGGCTTCATGTCAAACTGCTTCGTACGGACGATCTTTATATCATCATCATCCTGATAATCACGCTCTATGTATTCTCTCTTGAAGGATTCCGCAGCCTGCTCCTTATCGATGATCTTGTTCTTATATTTCTTAAGCTGCCTCTCGATTATCTCCTCTACCAGATCGATCGAGATATACATATCATTGCTGACCTGCTCGGAGCGTATGATGCTCCCCTTGACAGGGATCGTCACCTCGATCTTATGCCTTTCCTTCTCAACGGAAAGCGTCACATGAACCTCTGTATCCGGAGAAAAATACTTCTCAAGCTTGCCTATCTTCTCCTCTACATTTGCCCTGAGTCCCGGAGTAACATCGATATTTTTCCCGACTATGATAAATTCCATGATATTCCCCCTTTATCTGTCAAAAAGAACCGCCTGCTGCCATATGCGCCTGACGGCTCCGTGTTTATATGACCCGCTCTGTTCAAGCGGAGCATAGTTTAGTATAACAAACGGAAGTGTGATTTGCAATCACCGCGCGATCACTGCAGCTCCCCCGGAAACGACAGTAGGATCTTTTCCCCGCATCCCCGACAGACGGTTCAGAAAAGGGACCGGTCTGTCACCGGTCCCTTTTTGTCTGGTTTTATCAGAATATCCTTCTTACTGCAAGTACATTTCTGTATCCGGCGTTCGACACCTTTATACCTGTGCTGGCCGTCGAAGCATGTACTATCTGTCCTCCGCCGATGTAGATACCCACATGACCGGAATAGCAGACGATATCTCCCGGCTGTGCCGCTGACAGGCCTCCGCTTACAGCGTAGCCTACGCTTCTGTCTGCACCGGAACTGTGAGGCAGTGATACACCGAAGTTCCTG
Source organism: uncultured Lachnospiraceae bacterium (assembly GCA_947165275.1). Lineage (GTDB taxonomy): Bacteria > Bacillota > Clostridia > Lachnospirales > Lachnospiraceae > NK4A144. The sequence goes on from CAMUZQ010000101.1 coordinate 5,371, forward strand.
TATACGCTCATTACAAATCCTGAGCAGTCAGTACCGTTTGTCAGAGACGATCCACCGTATACATACGGGTTGCCCACAAACTGAAGCGCGTAGTTCGCGACCGACGAGCCTGTACCCGATCCGGAGACTGAATAGGATGATCCTCCGCCGGATCCGGACGAACCTGAAGATCCCTTCTTCTTCTTTGAAGCAGACTTCTTCTCAGCCTCGGCAGCAGCCCTTCTGGCAGCCTCTCTGGCCTCTTCCTCACGCTTGAGTCTTGCTTCCTCTTCGGCCTTTGACTCAGCTCTTACAAACTCTGTATGAAGCTTGACATATTCATCTGATACGAAACCGTCACCTTCCTCTATGGATACCTTGACCCATCCGGGCATTTCAGTAAGCACCTGAAGTTCGTCCTCCATGGGCACCATACCGATGACCTCGGACTCTCTGGTGGGTTCGCTTCTGACATAGAGCGTTGTCGTAGTAACTCTTGCCAGCCTGATCCCTACCTTCTGGGCCAGCTCCTGGGCAGCCTCTCCTGTAACGCAGTACTCTGCCTTGACATAACCTGTGCAGCTTCCGGATTCTATCTTATACCAGTCACCTGCTTCCTCGATCAGGTCTCCGGCAGACTCATTGTAGAGCTTACCTACTACTTCGCTCTCCTCTGATGCCTCCGAACGGACATTTACATATCCTTCAACCTGCGCTATTACAAGATTAGTGAAATCTTCCTGCTCATCAGAATCGCCCTTGCCTGTATAAACATCAGCGAGCTCACCGTCATACTCTTCTTCTTCAGATCCTTCTCCGCCTTCAGCCTCATTATCCGACACTTCATTATCGGAAGCAGAATCCTCATCTCCATCATCCTCATCCTCATTCCCGGATTCTGCTGATACCACGGGCGTCATGGCCCTGACATCAACTGCAGATCCTGTGGAACCGCCTCCTACCGTCAGGATCTCCGGTTCGGATGATGTAGTTCTGGTTATCGTGGAGCCCTCCTCTGATCCTTCCTCCTGTGTGGAAGTTAAAGCAATAGAAGCGGCGCTTGACGGCTCACTTGCCTTTGCGCTGGTGCTGGAGGATGAATATGTCTTTGCCGAAAGATTGATGCTTCCGCCTGCCTTTGAAAGTACAGACTCGACAACCGCATCCGAGGTCAGCTCCTTGTCTGCCTTTTCGCTTTTGTCGGCACCTCTGCTGTTTTTGATCTGGTCTGCTTTGATAGTGGTGACTGACTTCCCTTCACCGAGGGCTTTTGCGCTTCCTGCTGCAGGAAGTACAGAAGTAAGAGACTCTGATGCCATGGCCGTTGTGGGACATGTAGCCATAAGAGCTGCCACAAGCCCGGCGCATATTATCTTTGTGATCTTTCTTTTCATTAACTACCTCTGAGTATATAAGTTCGTATGCCTTTGCCCCGCGTTCATTCCCGAAATCCCGCCGGAGTGTGAAAAGGCGTTTGTTACAAGAATGTTAAATTCCGTGCATGAATATAACACCAAATTATATGCTTGTCAACTTTTAAAACCTGTAAAACAAGGGCTTTCTTTTAGTTAATATTTGTAACATTTTTCCATAAAACCACAACATCTCGTATCCTGCGTTGACATAAAATATAAAATATGGTAAACCAAACTGATGAAATATTAACAGAAAGTTAATAATATCCACAGAAAATAATCAATTAAGAGGTTCGGTTTATGAAAAAAGCTTTGATCACCGGCGCCTCCAGAGGCATCGGTCACGCTGCAGCGGAAATCCTGAAAGATGAATACGATCTTTTCCTTATTTGCAGAAACAATCCTGCTCTCATGGCAGATCTTCCCGGGGCGCACTACACAGGAGATACAGGCAGCTCATCCTTTATCGAAGGAGTCATAGAAGAAATGGGAACCATAGATCTTCTGGTAAATAATGCGGGGATCGCATATTTTGACCTTATCCAGGATATCACTCCCGAAAAATGGCACGAGGTGATCACCACCGATCTTACCTCCGTATATAATACCGCCCATTTTGCCGCAAAAAAAATGATCCGCTGCCACAGCGGCAGGATCATAAATATCTCTTCTGTATGGGGGATCCACGGAGCGTCCTGTGAGTCTGCCTATTCCGCCGCCAAGGGCGGTGTGAATGCCTTCACAAAGGCCCTTGCCAAGGAGCTGGCCCCCTCCGGGATAGCTGTAAACGCGCTGGCTCCCGGCGTCATAGATACGGATATGAACAGGAATTTTTCGGATGAGGAGCGGGCCGCTCTTATCGACCTCATTCCGGCAGGCCGCATGGGCACTCCGGAAGAAGTCGCAAAAGCCATTCTGCTCATTTCTAAAATGCCGGTTTATCTTACCGGCCAGATCATTGCCATAGACGGGGGATTCTGCTGATCCTCACTGGAAATAGACCACTTCCTCCTCCGGGGGATCCGTGATCTCCACGACATCTGCATAAAGGACCGGTGCCTTTCCCTCTTTGGTATCCACACTTCCGATACGGGCAGTGACGTATACAGGTGTCTTTTCCTTTAATTTCGCTGCATCCTTCCACTTACAGGGAAAACCTACAAACTGTATATCAGCGGCGCAGCAGGTCATCGCAAATCTGCCCGGCACGAATACGTCATCCTTGCTCTTCTTCGGTTTATAAACTATCCCCTTGAACCTGACAGTCTTATTCCTGTAGGTCTCCAGATTGTCAAATACATCTATGTACCATATACCGTAATCATCATCCTCAACCTCTATGAGATCTGAATTGATATCATAGGGAAGCTCTTCCTTGACATTATTGTTTATGGTGCC
>CAMUZQ010000102.1 GCA_947165275.1 uncultured Lachnospiraceae bacterium
GTGCGCGCGCCAGCCGCCGAACACGAGATGCGTGTGCGCGTCCACAAGGCCGGGGACAAGGTTTGAAGGGTGTGCCAGTTCCATAGAGAAGTAAAAGTAAAGGTCGGACAGATATGGCGATATTTGACATAATTGAAGATGTATCCAAAAAGCAGGTGGAAAAGACCGACACGGGCGACTCCAGGATAATGGGGATAATGCTCGGAAAGGTAGTCAGGAATTATGACAAGAATCTTCCCGGACGGGTAGCCGTGATCCTGCTTTCAAGAGAGCAGGGAGAGGGCGGAGAGGACGAGGCGGATAATGCCAGGCTTCTCTGGGCAAGGGTCGTGATGCATTCAAGCGGCAGCAGCTGGGGGCATTATTTCATACCGGAGATAGGCGATCTCGTGGTGGTGGCCTTTGAGCAGGGAAATATCGAGAGGGCCTATGTGATAGGCTGTATCCCAAAGACAAATGACAAGATACTTACCTCGTCGATAAACGAAAAGAACCTTTACAAGAAGATCGTTACAAAAAACGGTAATTCCATCATATTTGAGGATGTGTCGGAGGATCAGGGCGAAGGCGGACAGGGCGCCGGAGGAGCTTCCTCAGGCGGTGAAGGCAATCCCGGAGATAAGGACAAGATAACCATACAGACCGCCAATAAAATGCATCGTGTGGTCCTGAATAATGAAAGCAAGATGATGGAGATCTCCGATAAGGAGGCAAAGAATTCCATCAAGGTGCTCACCGATGAGGAAAAGGGTCATATTCAGATCAAGGCGGCTAAAAAGATGACCGTTAATGTAGGAGATAATATTACTCTTACCATGAACGGCGAGTCGGGAGCAGTGACACTTAAGGCCAAAAAGGTCACGATAGAGGCTGATGACAGCATGACATATTCAAGTCAGAACAGGGCGGAGTTCAAGGGCTCCTCCATAAAGATAGAGGCAGGAGGCAATATGAAGCTTTCAAGCACCGGCCCCATAGAGGTGGCAGGCATGCCCATCAAGCTTGGATAGGACAGTAAAAAGAGGGAGCGATGGCGAACGATAAATTTTTAGGAACGGGGATGAAATTCCCGCCGCAGATAGATCCGGCAACGGGAAGGTTCATGATGGTCTCGGGAAATCAGGTTGTAAAGGAAGCGCTTTATATTATTCTCATGACCCAGGTCACAGAGCGGTTTGCAAGACCGGATTTCGGAAGCAATATCATGAGCTATACCTTTATGGATACCGGGAGCACGGCTCTCACCATGCTCAGGACGGAGCTGACTCAGACGATACTTTCACAGGAGCCCAGGATCTCGGATCTGGATGTGGATACTGAATACAGGGACAGTCAGGGAGCCATCATCATAAGCATTAATTATGTCGTCACGGCAACGAATACAAGGGATAATCTGGTATTTCCTTTTTATCTTGACCGGGCCGACGAAAGTGAAAATGAAACAAATGACAACGGAGAAGCGGATTATTACGAGGATGATGTCCGGCAGGCAAGCTTCATAATGGAGGATGACGAGTTTTGAGGATAGATGACCGTACTGTAGAAGATATAGAGGCGAAGATCGTAGATCTGGCTGCGTCATATACTCCCGAATGGCATTTTGACAGGGAGAAGCCTGATGCAGGCTCAGCGATCGGGCATCTGTTTGCCCTTCAGATGAAGGAAAATATCGATCTCGAAAACCATATGCTCGATAAATATCATACCGAATTTATCAACATGCTGGATCTCTCGCTTAAGCCTGCGAAGCCGGCGGGCAGCATGGTCAAATTCGACCTTGTGGAAAACACCATAGCAGGGACGCATATCCGTAAGGGAACAAGGCTTATCGCCAGTGAGGTGAACGGAGACAGCGGCCCTGTGATCTTCGAGACGGACAGAGAGCTGTATGTCACTAATTCACGCATGGTAGATGCTTTTATGACCGACAGGGAGACCGGAACCTTCGTGCCGCTGCTGGGCGAATACCGTCCCGTGTCCCTGATAGAGGGTGAAGAAGAGGATACAGGCTCGGACGAGACTGCTTTTGAGGATAATGCCGGGGCAGAGCAGGGGACGGAGCCGGAATCCGGGGCTTTAATGCAGCCTTTACACAGGATCCGTCCCTTTGTCCTTTTTTCCGAAACAGGGAATATAGCAAGAAGCGCCCTGGTCCTCTATCACGAAAACCTCTTTGATATAGAGGATGAGCCCATATATATACGTATAACAGGCGGAGATGAGCTGATCAGCGGCATATCCGAAAAGAGATACCGTTTCAAATATTATACGAAAAACGGATATCTGGAATTCGACAGCGTGAAGCTCCTTGAAGACGGGGAGACTATTGAGCTGAAAAAGCATGAAAAGAACCGTCATTTCGTCATAGCAGGCAAAAGCTATGCAGTCGTGATACTTGAAGCCGATAAGCCCGTGACTCATGACGAGGAGGTAACGGAAATAACCCTTTCCTCATCCGGACATGAAAGGGATGCGGAATATGTGAGCACCGGAAGTGAAGACCTGAATGTAAAGAGCTTCGCTCCCTTTACCGATACGCTGACACTCTATAATGAATGCTATATAGGCCATGATCTTTACTTTTCGAAGGCGGGAGCTAAGATCACCGTGAGATTCCATACGGAATACAGGGACAGGGGGCTTTACCTTACGAAGCAGGAGGAGGAAGCAGCCCTGAAGATCATCAAGAGGAAGCCAAAGGTACAGGCAGCCGACATACCCGCTGATGCATATGTGGATGAGATAGGGCTTGAATATTACAACGGACTTGGCTGGAAGAAGCTTTATTGTGATGAAGATATCACCATGCTTTTTTCAAAGCCGGAGGCAGGGGATTATGTATTCTCCTTCACCTGTCCCAAGGACTGGAGAGAGATCCAGACCGGAGCCTACAGCGGGAGATCCATAAGGATGAGGCTCATGAAATCCGACAACTGCTTTTTAAGGCCCGGACTTCATCATTATCCTGTCATTTCGAGGCTTAAGATAGACTTTTCCTACGAGGGGCATTTTGTGGATCCGGAGAAGCTTTTCAGGGTCGCGGGAACCGAAAAGACCGAGCTGACCGATGTGATGAAATCGGGAAAGGGATTTCTGGCAATGTCTCAGGGCTCATATGGTGATGATGCTCTTTATCTGGGCTTCAATGCGAGAATGGAGAGCGGCCCCGTCAATCTGTATTTCGAGCTGGATGACGTCCTGAATATGAACTCCCTCAAGTGTACCTACGAATACTATTCGCATAACGGCTTCAGGCGTATGAGGGTTGTGGATAATACAAGGGATTTTTCCAGATCCGGTTCCGTGAGCTTCATGCCGCCCAGCGACATGTGTGAGCACAGTCTGGAGGGAAAGAGACGTTTCTGGATCAGGATCAGAAGGAGCCGTGCCGAGGATGAGGATGATAATTCCATCTTCCTTCCGAAGATCAGACGGATAATGCTCAATGTGGTGACTGTATCAAATGTGGTCACAGGCATTGAGGAGAATTATTACATAAGCGATACGACACCTAATCAGAGATTTTCCCTTAAGGGAGAGCATATACTGGATGCAGAGGTATGGGTGAATGAAAGGGACAGCATCACAAAAGAGGAAATAGATCATTATGTTGAAGAGAAGCCTGAGGAGATAAGGCTTGAATATGATATGCTTGGATCCGTATCAGCGGTGTATGTGAAATGGAGAGAGACCCCGAGCTTCATAAACGGCTCTGACAGGCGCAGATATATGATAGACAGGGTTACGGGAGAGATCGTTTTTTCAGACGGCGTAAAGGCTGATATACCAAGAGTTACGGATGACATATCCTTTAAGGTGCGCCCGAGATCCTCTGACGGCGCGGCGGGGAATGTATCGGTCGGGGCGATCAATACCACTGCTGCCATCGAGATGTACATAGAAAGAGTATATAATCCCGTAAGGGCCTATGGAGGCAGCAATCTGGAGACCACGGCAGAGGCTCTGAAGCGGGGAGGCAATCTCATATACGGAAGGAACAGGCTTGTATCCTTAAGCGATTACATTTATACGATACTGGAGTTTTCGGACAGCATAGACAAGGCAGCCTGTATACCCGGTGAGACAGTGGACGGGAAGGGAAGACCGGCGGATATATCCTTTGTCCTTCTGATGAAGGATTTTGATGAAGGCTCTTTTTCCTTCCACAGGATAGCAGCTCCTTTAAAGAAGCATCTGCTGGAAAGCTCTGCCATGACCATTTCGTCAGAGCATATATTTGTGGTGGAGCCGGTATTTGTGAATATTTCGGTAAATATTTGGGCAGAGGTATCGGATATGGATGAGAGCTTCGAGACCCAGAGCCTTATAAGCCAGACCCTTTATGATTATTTCAATCCGGTATCCACGCAGGATGACAACGGCTGGGAGATAGGGATGATACCCAAGAAATCCCAGATCCTCATGAGGCTGGGAGCTCTGAAAAGCCATGCGATAATAAAGAATATGTCGATCGTGGCGCATTATGTGGACAGGGACGGAGAACACGAGATGGATCTGGATGAGCTTCAGGTGAGTCCCTTCATGGTCGGAAGATCCGGTACCCATCAGGTAAATATTATTTATAAAGAATGATCAGGTGAAGAGAATTGCTTAGGATTGAGGAAACAAGAAGCAGAACATATGAGGAGAGGATGGCGGATGCGATCGCCGCGATCCCTTTGATCTCCGATGAGTGGACTAATCATAATCCCTCCGATCCCGGTATAACCATACTGGAGAATCTGACTGCTTTTGAAGCTCTGCAGGGGATAACGCTTACAAATGTCAATGATGAGGCAAAACGTGCGCTGCTCAAGATGGCAGGCTTCACTCCCGCCAAGGGAAAATGTGCCAGGATGCTGCTTGAGGCAGGAGAGAGAAGGCTTCATTTAAGGGCCAATCAGAGATTTTCTCTCGGGAATCTTGTCTTTGAGACCAGGAAGGCGATGGATGTGGGCGGCTGCAGGATAGACGGGATATATTCCATGTACGAAGGGAAATTCCACGAATTCACCTATCTTGCCGACAGGGAATACCGTGTTCCGGTGCATGTATTCGGTGATGATCCGAAGGCCGGTGACAGTATTTATTTCATCTGCAATGACCTTCCCGCCCCGGGGAGCGAGACGTCCTTTTATATCAAGATAGATTCAAGATATAACAGAAATGTCCTCATGGACAAGGCTGACAATATCTTTGCGACCGTGAGATGGGAATGCTATACCAAAAACGGTTTCAAGGAGATCAGGGCAAAGGACTATACAGGCGCTCTTCTTGCGAGCGGGGAGATAAAGCTCAGGCTCCCGGATGAGGAGTATGCGATATATAAAGGGGCTCCTAAGGAGGGCTTCTGTCTGAGAGCTGTTCTGGTGAAAGCAAATTATGATGTACGTCCGAGAGTTACGGAGATAAATGCTTTCCTTTTTGATGTATGGCAGAAGGAAACGAAGTCGATAATGATGACTTTTCAGAACGTCGGCCATCTGCATATCACAAGTCCCCTTGAAGGAGAGGGCTATGTGCTGTGCTTTGCAAAGGAGGGAAAGGGCGAGTCCTACAGACGGTATGAGCTTGCAGTCACGAAGAGGGAGAACGGCAGATACTGTCTTTATGAGAGAGGCAGGAATAACAGCTTCACCCTTACCTTTGACAGGCGTATCTTCGGATATGAGCCCTCCAGAGTCAAGGATGCCATCAAGGTAGTGATGTATAATGAAGAGGTGATGCGTCAGTATCATGTGGGTCATGTGCTGGGATATGATGATCAGGAGATCGAGATACCCTTCGCTCATATAGTTCCCGAGAGCTTCAGCCTTATAGCAAAGCGGACCGATGACAGAGGAGAGGAATTTTTCGATTTTGTACGTCCAGGAAAGAAGGATGATGATGCTCTCACCTATCATCTTCTTGAAAATGAAGGCCGGATAGTGATCGAGGATGCCGGGGACTTTATAGGGGCGGAGCTCTATGTAGGCGGGCTTGCGGTGACTGAGGGTCCCAAGGGAAATGTCAGGGCAGGCAACCGTTTCAAAAGCAATATCACCGGCTACAACGGACTTTTTTACAATCCTGCTCCTGGATCGGGAGGAGTCTTCAGGGAGAAGCTTGAGGATGTGGCCACGCGTTTCAGAGAGGATGTATATACTCCCTATACCTGCGTCACAGAGAAGGATTACGAAAATGCAACCGTTAATACACCGGGACTCTGCATTAAAAAGGTCAGAGCTGTCATGGATGAGCTGGAGAACCTTGTACATATATCAGTGCTGCCGGGAACCGACGGAAAATTCCCTGATCTTTCCGAGGAATACAGGAGGGCCATATCAAAGACGCTGTCGGACAGAAGGCTGATAACTACAAGATTTGTGATACTGTCTCCTGTATATGTAGCTGTATCGGTAAGGACCACGGTATATGTCAAGAGACATTTCAGCGACTGCAGGGAGCAGGTGGAAAAGCGGATATGCGATATCATCAATTATCCGGAAAGCGAAAAGAATTTCGGGGACCCGCTGACCTTTGAGGAGGTATACAGCGGGATCGAGGAGCTGGATTGCGTGGAATATGTATATGAGCTCTTCATGAGGCCGGAGAACCTCAAGGCTGCCGCCCTCAGAGAATCAAATATTTATCCGGGAGAGAACTGTCTGCTCTATCCCGGCAGGATAAGCCTGGAGATAATCACTTACGATAAGTAACGGAGAGTTAAATGGCCAGATATACGATCAGAAAAAACAGGATAAAGAAGGGATGCCTTGACGGATTCAGATACACGGAGGATATGAAGCTTGTCTTTGAAGAGGATTCCATGTATCACGGGATATTCCTCCGGGGCATAGACGGAGGCGAGTCAGGAAGCACATGGGGGAGGCTTTATTTTGATATTCATAATACTGAAAATGTGATATATTGTACTTATGTGCTTGCTGCAGATCACAGGGAGCATGCCCTGGCGGGGATCGCGGATCTGGATGTATATTTTTCCGACGGATCCATAGAGACCCCGGAGAAGATCGACATGCTTAAAAAGCTCGGAGCAAAGCGCTTTGTAGGATGCAATGACTGCCTTCTTTATGATATTGACGGAAGATACCTTTATCTGGCAATAGAGGCAATGGGTGAGGGAGAGCTGTGCATCTCGGGGCTTACGGTGGACAATATCGGAGATAATTTCATGGATACCTATCCGGAGATCTACAGAGAGAGAAACAGCTTTTTCCACAGATATATATCGATCTTCTCAAGTATTTATAATGATTACGACAGGGATATAGCAAGGCTTCCGGAGCTTCTGGATCTGGACACCTGTCCTGAGGAGAATCTCATAATTTACGGCGGCTGGATGGGGATAGACTTAAGACCGGGGCTTTTGGAGGTTGAGGTTCTCAGAGATCTGGTCAAGGAGGCATATTCCCTGAACCGCATGAAGGGAACGAAGCAGGCCATAGAGAGGATACTTGAGATATTATTAAGGGAAAAGGCCATGATCATCGAGCATAATCAGGTCAGGGGCTGGATAAAGCAGGAGGAGACTGATTTTCCGGCACATTTCAAGACAAAGGGACTGTATGATGTCACCATCCTGGTAAAAAGACATCTGACTGAGGAGCTCAGACATCAGATAAGCTTTATCATAGATCAGTTCAAGCCTGTGAGGACAAGGATAAACATAACCCAGCTGGATGAGACACCAACTACGGATTCCAATACATATCTGGATGTAAACACGATGCTTCCGAGAGAGAGCGATGCGATGCTGGACAGGGAGGATACTCTGGATGGCACACTTGTATTGCTCTGAGAAAACAGGAGAGCAGGTATTATGAAGA
>CAMUZQ010000103.1 GCA_947165275.1 uncultured Lachnospiraceae bacterium
TGTCGGGCTTCTCGAATCCGCCTATGATGCGAAGGGTAGTGGTCTTGCCGCAGCCTGACGGTCCCAGCAGCGTCACAAACTCATTCTCGTGTATGGTGAGGCTCAGATCATCCAGTATCAGCTCCCCGTCATACGATTTTGATACATTTTCCAGTCTTATCAGCTCTTTCTTCATATTTTCTCTCTTTCCCCACTCAGCGGAACTTAAAGTGACAGAAGTTCTTATTAAAGCTTGTGGCGATCATATGCTTTTTCTCCCGGTTCACAGACAGGAAGCGTTCTACAAAATAGGCTCTGAAATTGATGATATCACCGTCAACCTCGGTCACATCAAAGATCTCCCCGCTGTCCCAGACAGACATATCCACTCCATCGCTGCTGATACGTATGCAGCACTCCGCAAAGACCTGCCTGGCCTTCTTAACGATGCTTAAGTCACTGTTCCTGTCCCTGATAAGAAGCAGGAGCTCCTCCATGGTAAGCTCCACCCTGTTCTGAGAGCTCCTGCTTACATTGTTTTCCTCCAGAAAGACATGGGTGTCATAGACAAGGGACATGATATTCTCCTGATCAAGCAGGATCGTCCGGTTCAGGAGTACGTCCCCTGAGGGTGTCATCAGGATCGGGAACTGCTCTCTGCCATAGCGGAGACAGATAAAAGCGAAGAGGATCGCCACTGTCAGATAGGGAGCCAGGGAAAAGCCCAGCATCATCCCCCGTATCCCATACTGTATGCCAAGAGGGATCGCCAGGATCAGGATACAGACCAGTCCGCGTAAGACATTTTCCATAACAGCTAACAGGGTCTTACCTGTATTGAGATAATAGGAATTAAAGTTGGCAGACACAGCCAGTGCCGGACCTGCAAAGGCATATATCCTCATAGCGAAGGTGCATTCCTCAAGCAAGACCGGGTCCTTGATGTCAAAGGCGAGAGGGATATACGAGCCCCCGAGGAACAGGAAAAGGAAGAATGCCCCCGAAAGCATCAGATTGGTAAAAAGAGAGGATTTCAGCAGATTTCTGACGGCATCAATATTATGATCTCCCGTGTAAATGGGCATGATCGGCCGCATGGCCTCCCCTGTCGCCTCAAAGACCGCCGAGATCTCAAATACACTGTAGATGATGGTCAGAACAGGCAGATAAAATTCGCCGAAGCGCAGAATCACAAACTTTGTGATAACAAGGGACAAGATCGGCAAAAGGAAAAACATGGCGGAATCATTAACACCGAACAGGCACATTTTTTTCACATCCCCCATATCGAATCCGAACCGGATACGAAGAGAATTCCGTTTGCTCAGGAAATGCAGCAGCGTGATCCCCAGTCCCACCAGCGTACTGATCAATGTCCCCAGTCCGATGCCGAGTACCCCCATCGCACGTCCGAGTATGACAGAGAGGACAAGATTCAACAGGGTTTCCGCGATGATCCCTGCCGTTCCGGTGACCTCTCCCCCATCTGTGAGGACCATCTGGTTGATCAGCCGAATAGCAGGCGCAAGAGCCATCTGCGGGTATACAAAAATAAGATAACCGTTGACGATCTCCCGGATCGTATCGCTGACACCCATATAGGTAAGGTAAGGCTGCATAAGGCATATGAGTGCCAGTGCAGTAACAAGACCCATGCAGACGGAGCAGACAAATCCCGTACCGAAGGTCGCATCAGCCTTTTCCTCCTCATATTTTCCCTTGTATCCTGCGTAGACTATGGAGGTGCCTACCGCAAAGAGTCCCTCCGTAAACATGGTAAAAACTACGACAGGATTTAGAATGTTCATGGCCGAGAGTCCGACGGTTCCGATGATATGACCCGTGATCACGGTATCCAGCAGTGCCGACAGTATCCCCACGACCATCTCCACGGCCGATGCAGCAAAAATAGAATAAAATTTACGACGTCCCAAAGATTGTTTCCAGTTCATGATTCCTTTTCCTTTTATCCGATAAGCTTGTTTATCCTGCTCTGCAGGTCAGTCACCGCATCTTATCCTGACACTTCCCGGACAATGTCCCTTGTATGCATGTCTCCGCTTGTGTCCTTCAGAAGCAGACTGCACACAGACTCAAAGAGCATGGCAAACCGGTCCATGCTTTCCCTCCTGTAGAGTCCCGCATCATAAAGGATCTGCAGTCTGGAGCCCTTTTCGTCTTCGTAGACCTGAAGCTCTATGGGTTCTATCGCAGTCTCATCCTGCGTCCCGGGGGTGTCGATACCGATGAGCTCCTTATAATCAGGGATTTCCAAAAGGTCACCCTGATATAAAAAGTCAAGCAGCTCTCCTCTCTTTATATCAATGAAAGGAGTTATGCTGCCGTGCATGATGGCCTCCCTTATCTGCCGGTTGATGGATGAAGCCGCATCATCTACGGTATCTGCCTTGTCCAATGAGAGGGCGACAGGAAAGTCCCGAAGCAGCAATCCCACGCTCCTGATCGACTTTATCTCCGACCTGCCGTTAAAGGTCCATACAAACACGACATCTTCAACATGATTATAAGCCATAAGACTTAATGAGGTCACGAGGATATAAAATGCATTCACGGAAAGCTTCATCCGCTTCGCCGCATGAAGGATCTCCTCTTTCCGAAAAGCGAAGGGGTATATCTCTTCCTCCCCGCGATGTCCCTCTTCCATCTGATCAAAGACCGGAATCTGGTCATACCGGTCTCCGTCATACTTATCCCCGTAACCAAGCTCAAAATATTTCCTGTCCTCTTCCCTCTGTGCTTTACCGTATACTGTGCTCCTGCCAATGATCTCTGTCCAGGCATCCCCTGGTATCTCCCTGCCTCTGTAAGCTTCCATTATATCCTCCGCAACGATGCGAATTGAATGCCCGTCGCAGATGATATGATGAAAATCCAGAAAAAGAGCGACCCTCTTATCCGTCCTGTAAAGCCTCCTTCGAAACAGGGGCGTACCATCGAGGAAGAAAGGCCGGATCAGCTTTTCCTCCTTAAGTTCCTCATCCGAGATCGGCGTCACGGTGAGCCCGGTATTATTCTCCAATACGATCTGCTGTATCCAGTTTTCCCCCTCTTTGCGGATCACCGTAAGCAGTGCCGGATGAGAAAAGAAGACACTCCGTACAGCCTCCGCCAGCTTATGCTCATCCGTATCCGGCGAAAAGCTCAGCATCAGCGGCTGGTTAAAGATACTTCTGCCGGGTCGCTCCGTCTCACGCTCCGCGAAAAAAAGTTGCTGATTGCTAAGCGGAAATTCCTCTCCCACAGGATCATCCTCTGCCGCCTCATTAATGCTCTGCAGGGCACGGTCTATGCCGCGTACCGTGCGCTCCCTGTAGATCATAACTACGGTGAGGGCACTATGCTCCACCTGCGTGATCACCCTGACAGCCGCAAGGGAATCCCCTCCCAGTAAAAAGAAATCATCATCGATCCCGAGTCTTTCCCTGTCTATCTTAAGCGCATCCGCAAAGGCCGCGCAGAGCTTCCTCTGAAGCTCGTTTTCAGGCGGGGCATAGGGGGCAAACAGTGCACTTTCATCCGGACGCGGAAGCACCTTTTTATCCACCTTACCGTTCTCGTTCAATGGGATCTCCTCAAGGGAGATATAGCAGGACGGGATCATATACAGAGGCAGGTAGTCTTTAAGCTTCTCCGCCATTTCCGCCGCATTCAGTTCCCTCCCGCAATTATGGTAGGCGCACAGATACTGGCTTCCGCCTCGTTCCCATGCCTTTACCGCAGCAAAGTCGGTGCCCAGTGCCTTTTTTATGGCAGACTCCACCTCCGAGGGCTCGATGCGGTTTCCGTTTATCTTTACCATGTCATCCATGCGTCCAAGGATGGTATAGTTGCCGGCAGGATCAAGGCTTGTGCAGTCCCCCGTCTTGAAGTACGGCTTACCGTCTATGGTGATGAGCTCTGCCCTTTCCCTGTCATGAAGATAGCCTCTGAAATACGGGAGATGAATGCACAGCATTCCCTCTTTATCGTCCTTTTCCCCGTTTTCATTTATGAGGATCACCTCAGTGTTTTTATCGGGTGTCCCTATGGGAGTCACGGAGTATGGTCTGTCGATATCAAAGAAAAAAGGAAGATAGGCGATCTCCGTGGGTCCGTAGGCATTTCTTACCGGAAACCTGTCGATATAAAGATCCGTAGCGATCTCTCCGGCGACATGAAGGACCTTGAGATCCAGTCCGCCTATGCTCTCCAAAACCTTTATCAGTGTAGGGGGCATGCAGGAGGCAGCGACATGCTGTTCCTTAAAATATCTCAAAAGTCCTGCCGGATCCCGGACCAGCCCGAGAGGGATAATATGTAACGTGCTTCCGGCCTGAAGGATACCGATCATCAGGTCTATCCCTCCGATATAGGTCTCCGGTGCCACATTCGCGTAATCAAGGAAGTCCCATCTGTCGATGGCACGATGGGTAGAGTCCATGATATAGCGATATATCCCGTATTCCTGTACTGCTCCCTTGGGCTTTCCCGTACTGCCCGAGGTATAGAAGATAAAGGCCATATCATGTGGATCAGGATCCGCCCACTGCTCAGGCTTTAGCGGCTCCTCCTTCATGCCTTCCCCGTAGGCCTCCTCATCGATCGTAAGCACCGCGCCGCTGTCCTTTATGATGTACTCTATCCTTTCGGCTCCCATCATTTCTTCCACGCCGACCCAGGCACCTCCCACCATCATCGCGGCAATACGGCAGGCAATGAAATCAAGCCCTCTTGGAACCCGTATGGCCACCAGCTTCTCACGACCTATGCCCTGCTTTAATAGCCAGGTGGCGAGTCTCGCGGACACCTCAGCCAGCTCGGCATAGCTTGTCCTGCGCTCTCCTCCCCGGTCGACTACAGCCGCTCCCCCGGGATTTTTCTGTACCTGTGAATATAAGCTTTTAAGAAAATCAATCATAATCTTGCCACCTCACCTCTTTACCGCTGCAGCGCATATCACAATGGAAAAATCGCTGTCATTTTTATCGAGAAGTGAAATGTCTATATCCTCCTGAGAGAGTCCCTGGATAAAGGCAGTAGCTGCCATGGCATTACCGTATCCCTTTACCCTGACATGCTCCTCTCCGAACTCGTCACTCAGGAGTCTTCTGAAGGATGCTTCCGTAAATCCCCAGAAGTGATCCCATTCACCGTCCTCTTTTGAAAGCTGCGTTGCACATCCGCAGACTGTGGCAAGAAGCACTCCTCCCGGCTTAAGCACGCTCTTCGCTCCTGATACGGCCTTTCTGACATCATATATTTGAGGAATGGTCTGGGTACAGATAAACACGTCATACCTTTCGGGAGGCAGGGTCCTCTGATCGGTCAGATCCATTCCCTCAAGGTAGTTTAAGATCTCATGCTCTGCCTTCGGGAAAAAGGCCGTACTGTACCGATCATCACCCACTTCAAGCGTAAGGGAGGGCTCTCCCAGCTTTTCAGCCTCTTCCCGCAGGAATCTTTCTATATAATACCTGTCGATGGCCTCGCCCCTGTCAAGACCGGACAGCCTGCTTAACGGTTCCGTGTTTGATAAAACCCTTTCCGGCGAAAACGGGAAATACTTCCTTATTCGCCGCTGGATATCCCCGGCGTCCGGAATAACTATCTGTTTATCCTGAAAGCCGTCAGGATCAAGGGACATTAACCTGTCAAGCAGCTCCTCGCCTTCTTCTTCATCAGCAAAGGCAGCCACGATCATTGAAACGCCCTCAAGCTCCGAAGGAGCCGTACCCCCGATGGTCTTTGCGCATACGCCGTCAATCTCACCCTGAAGCCCTGAAGACTCAGGAACAATGAAGCCGGCTATATGAAAGCCTTCTTTTTCATATACACGTTTGATCGTCATCCCGTAATCGGAATGGTCTGTGATGATCGTAATGGATTCCATGGTTTCATTCCCCCGTATTTTCAGATACTGTCCGCTCTGTCTGATCTGTCAGCAAAAGTCTCTTAAGAAAGCTTTGTACAGGCCTGAGGATCTGTATTTTTTTTGAACGCATATCTCTTTTCAGGTAGGGATGATCCTTCGGTATATATGCACGAATCCCCTCTGCCCCGTAGTAGGCGGCTGCCCCCGTATTATAAGGATCTCCTTCATAGGTGTCAAAGCCGATGATCTTATATGTGTCGTCGTCGATCCCCCTGTCCTTCGCAAAACGGGTCCAGAACGGTGATATCATAACAGACGGAATATTCACGATCTCACCTTCTCTGCCTTCCTGTATCAATCTGATCTGCTCTTCAGTCTGGATGTATAAATCCGCATTTACAAACAGAGTGGCCGCAGCGTTTAATATAAGCTCCGCTCCGGCGGCTATACCGACAAAGAAAAGAGGTGCTCTCCACCCGTCAGGGCAGGAAAATGATGAGAGCTCAAGCCCTTCCATGGCCTTAACGGCGGATGCCAGTCTGTATATTATGCTTGGATAAGCAGCTCTTTTGGGAAACTGGGGCGAGAGCATAAGAAGACACGGCACGCTGAAGGCTGCCGCCTCCAGCGCAAGAATATAGGCAGAATCCTCCCTCACTCGATCTCCCTTCTGAAGAAAGTACAGGATGACCGGAAGCTCAAGGGGGAGCTGTCTGAGAGCAACAGAAGAAAAGGAATTCTTAAGGTAATGCTTAAACATAGCCGGGGTATACTGGTATTCCTCCGAAACCATTGAGGATCCGCTTATCTCCTCTGAAAGTATATCACTGTATTCCTTTTCTATTTTTATACGTCTGAAATTACCGGGCGCAAGCATTAACAGAGCATAGCCTGCGATAACCCCACATAAACCGGCAAGCATCCATCCCCTGTCCCGGGAAAGCTTTTTTGCCCGGATACAGGCCGCTGCCGACATAAGCACTGCGATCCCGCCGCCAGCCTCATTTGACCAGCCCGCAAGCAGTCCCGATAAAAAGGACACAGCTTTCGGAACAGAAAAGCGTTCGTCGTGATACTCAAGTCCGTATGGCAGGAGAAAGGCAGATTGAAGAAGTCCCATCCAGGAATAGTTTGTCGCCCCGGTGGTCCAGATTGAGGTTGCCGCAAGGTGCGGGGTGGAAAACCAGTATCCGCCGCACAGCAAAAGGGCAATGCCCGGAGAGATTTTCTTAAGGGATAGCCTTCCTCTGCCGATAAGGAGACAGAGCATGAGCTGCATAAGGATCACTCCTGTATTTATCCGGTCATAAAGCACCTTATCATCCTTCATAAGCACCATCTGGTTAAGGCTTTCGGCGATGATCCTGCCGCTCCAGGTCTTATAATGGGATATCTGTGACTTTACCAGATCCTTACCCGTACGCACCCGTTTGTAGCGATGGTTTCCGTAAGCCAGATTACCGTTGCTCTTCCCGTCCCATATAAAGGAAAAAGCATAATCATCCGCAAGCTTTGGACACAATCTGTTGACCAGATACACAAAAGCTCCGAATCCCGCAAATATAAGACCTGCTTTAAGACTGCCGCCTGTTTTACCCCTTTTTTTCCCAGTCATTCTATATCATAAAGAATCTCCCTTATATTCATCTCTCCGCTTCCGTCCTTAAGGATACCGATCATCAGGTCTATCTCTCCGATATAGTCTCTTCATTCAGGCTTTCCGTTAAGCCTCGAACTTGTACCCCATCCCCCAACAAAATCATAATTCTTAATAATTTTTACTTTCACCTATTTCACTCATTCCAGGCACATTTTCACATGTTTCTTTGG
>CAMUZQ010000104.1 GCA_947165275.1 uncultured Lachnospiraceae bacterium
CGGTCTGTTCTCTGTTGCGCTTTCCCGCGGGTCACCCCGGGCGGACGTTATCCGTTATCCTGCCCTGTGGAGCCCGGACTTTCCTCGGCACAGCCGATACCAGCTGTGTCGCCATCATCCGGCTCACTTGAAAACCCATTCTAACATATAATACATCTGTTTGCACAGAGCGTCTTTTGTGTTCTCAGAAGATGGAGCCTCCTATAAATTCCCTTACGATAGAATTATGGGGGATACCCGCAGTATCGATCGAAAGGAAGTACTGCAGGAATTTGAGCAGTCTCTTTGCCTCCTGATATCCGGGATCATCCGGTCCGACCCTGAAAAGAAGCGGTTCCACATAGGATTTCAGGGCCGATATCTCATAAATATGGGCGGAATTGAACATAGCATCCGCACTCTCCTGGAAGGGGAATATGTATTTCTCCTCTCCTCTTCTTACTGAAAGCCACATGCCGAGGGTCCTGGATACAGAGGAGCCTCTCGTATAATAATCCCTTACCATCCGCCTCATCAGACGCACATCTGTGGTAGGGACCCTGTTATGCTCATCCACATTGAGCGATGTCAGGGCGCTGATGTATATCTTGTATTTGGATTCCTTAGGCAGTGTATGGGAGAGCTCGTCATTCAGCCCGTGTATGCCCTCGCATACCAGGATATCCGAGGCATCAAGGGTAAGATAATCTCCCTTGTATTCTCTTGCGCCGGTTTTGAAATTAAATCTGGGAAGCTCTACTGTCTTTCCTTCAAGGAGACTGTTCATATCCCTGTTGAAGCCTTCGACGTCTATCGCCTCCAGACATTCAAAATCGTAATCCCCGTTTTCATCCTTCGGAGTGTCCTCGCGGTTTTTGAAATAATTGTCTATCTCTATGGGATGAGGCCTCATGCCGTGTGCCCTGAGCTCAATGGAAAGCCTTCGTGAAAAGGTGGTCTTCCCTGAGGAGGAGGGGCCGGCTATCATTACGAATTTTACATTTCCGCGGCTTACTATATCCTTTGCTATTTCCGCGATCCTGCTTTCGACAAGGGCCTCCTGCACAAGTATGACCTCATTCATATGTCCCTCGGATATGGCATCATTCAGGTCGCCTACAGTATCTATTTCCATCATATGTCCCCATTTGGACGCCGAGAGCATGGTCTCGAAAAGCTTGGGGCTGTCCTTGAAGGGCGGGACCTCATCCGGCTTTTTCCTTTCGGGAAGCTGGAGCATCAGACCCTCCCCGTACCTGAACAGATCGAAATATCTGATGTATCCGCAGTCCGGGACCATATATCCATAGAAATAATCCTGAAAATCCTCCAGTGAATAAATGTTTATCCTGTCGTTACGCCTGTATTTCAGCAGCTTTTCCTTGTCCTTCATTCCGAGATCATGGAATATCCTTTTTACCTTTCCTACAGTGCTTGCTGTTTTCCTGATAGGAGCCTTATCCGCGACAAGCTCCGACATCCTTTCCTTCACCTTCAGGACGATATCATCGGTAAGCTCTTTCTTTCCTTCATATGCGCAGTAATAGGCGGCGCCGATGGAAAAATCCACCTTGAAGCTCTCTATGTTTTCCTTCCCGACTATATCGTAAAAGGCTTTGATCAAAAGCAGCGAAGCCGATCTTTTATAGGCCTTATGGGCCGAGGCTCCGGTCAGATCCTCAAATTCTATCCTGCAGTCATCATGGAGCACATGGAAAAGCTCCCTGAGCTTGTCATTAACATTGGCAAGCACTATCGTGTAGCCATATTCCGATTGAAAATCCTTTGCTATCTCAGCATATTTTGTTCCCACAGGATACTCGTATTCCTTTCCCCTGTGTATGACCTTTACCATTTCCGCCATTTCCTTCTCCTCTATACTTATACTGTTTCAGTTTCCCTAGTGTACTGACACGTTCATTTCTGAACTAATTGTGCAGGATGGTTTTCATATGCAAGGCGGAGGCGGGAGCCGGTGCGGGCACCGGCGACCAACGCAATATATGCCCTTTGGCATATTTTGAGTGCCGTTTAGATGCGCTATGCGCATCTGGCACCGACCAACGCGGCATATGGAAATCAGACAAGCAATTAGTTCGAATAAGAACGTGTCAGGACACCAGGATACGACTCAGATTATATGAAAATCCTTCTGGACCCTGTCCACCGTTACATTAAGCTCAGGCATTGTCTTCTGGATATACAGCTGCATGTATCCCGCAAACAGCTTTTCCATGCCGAAATGCCCGGCATCTATTATGCTTATGCCCTTTTCAACGGCATCTATCCCGTCATGATGGCCTATATCTCCTGTTATAAGTACATCACAGCCTTCCATACAGGCGTAGTTTATCCCTGAAGAGCCTGAGCCCGGCAGCACGGCCACCTTAAGTATGATCTCGTCGAGCCCCCCGTATACCCTGACCTGCGGTACGCCGTAGCTCTCCTTCGTTTTCTCTGCAAGCTCCCTCAGGGTCAGATCCTCCTTAAGATAACCTATGGCCCCGAGACCTATATCCTCTCCAAGGGAAGGCTCGAGTATCTTGATCTCCATCAGGTCCAGCATCGATGCGGCTTCCACTCCCATGCAGGTGACATCAAAATCGGTATGCATGCAGAAAAGAGCCATATCGTATGAAATGATCTTCATTACCCTTTTGCCTACATGATCGTCGCCCGAGATCCTTCTGACCGGATGAAAGATCAGCGGATGATGGGTGAGGATCAGTCCTGCGCCGGCTTCATGGGCGGCTTCGATGACCTCGCTTGTGGCATCGAGCGCAATATATATGCTGTTTACTTCCTTTTCTTCATCTCCGATCAAAAGACCCGGATTATCCCAGCTCTCGGAATACTGGATAGGCGCCAGTTCATTCAATATGCCTATGATCTCTTTAATCTTCAATTCCCAATACCTCTTTGTACTGACATGCCTTATGTATCAGTTCCTTCTTTTTTCCGGAAGGAATATTCCCGTTATTACGGATAAGAGCTTCAAGAGCACGGTACTGCCTCATATATCCGGCTTTTACCTCCTTATCCTCCAAAGCCTCCTTCATAAATCCGCCGAAATCATAATAAACCTCCGGGAAGGTATCCAAAGCAGCTGCCGCGCCGGATACCGCTTTTATTATCACATACAGCTTTCCCTCATCTACAATATGCTTTTCACCCGTAATCTCATAGCCGTTTGTTACAAGGAATCTCCTGAAATCCGAGAGACCGGTATGAGGGGAGAATAAATACATATCATAGCTTTCTGCGGTCTTTTTCCCCTGCAGAAGTATCCCGGAGATCAGCGGACCTCCCATCCCGGTGACGGAAAGGACATTATAGCCTGTTTCCGGGGGGATGACAGCTGTCAGTCCGTCCGATAATACAAAATCGATACGCTCCTTCGCAATCCCGTACCTTGAGGCATTTTTCCTTGCCGTATCCAGCGGGCCTTTTCGGAGATCGGCCGCCACCGCCCGGCGGCATATGTTTTCCTTCAAAAGCCAGACCGGCAGATAGCCGTGATCTGTTCCAATATCTGTGAAGGTATCGCAGTCAGGCACCAGATCCGCTATGGCCTTCAGCCTCTTTGATAACCTAATCACTCGAGATAATCCTTAAGCTTTCTCGATCTTGAGGGATGGCGGAGCTTCCGCAGAGCCTTTGCCTCTATCTGACGGATACGCTCACGTGTGACATTGAACTTCCTTCCGACCTCCTCGAGAGTCCTTGCCTTCCCGTCGTCCAGACCGAACCTGAGCCTCAAAACCTTCTGCTCTCTCTCGGTAAGAGTATCAAGGACCTCGTTCAGCTGCTCCTTCAAAAGCTCAAAGGCGGCAGCATCAGCAGGCACAGGCACCTGGTCGTCCTGTATGAAATCTCCCAGATGGGAATCCTCCTCCTCGCCTATCGGGGTCTCCAGTGATACAGGCTCCACCGAGATCTTCTGTATCTCTCTCACCTTTTCGACGGGGATGTTCATCTCGGCAGCTATCTCCTCCGGAGTAGGCACGCGGCCTATCTCCTGCAGAAGCTGCTTTTCGACCCTGTTCAGCTTGTTGATGGTTTCGACCATATGCACGGGTATACGGATGGTCCTTGCCTGATCCGCTATGGCGCGTGTGATCGCCTGCCTTATCCACCAGGTCGCATATGTGGAGAATTTATAGCCCTTTCGGTAATCGAATTTTTCCACGGCCTTTATCAGTCCCAGGTTTCCCTCCTGGATCAGATCGAGGAAAAGCATGCCGCGTCCCACATATCTTTTGGCAATGGATACCACTAGCCTGAGGTTTGCCTCGGCAAGCTTGTTTTTCGCCTCCTGATCACCAAGCTCCATCCTTCTGGCAAGCTCTACCTCCTCCTCAGCCGAAAGAAGCGGCACCTTGCCTATTTCCTTGAGGTACATCCTCACGGGATCCTCGATGGAGACACTGTCCGGGACGAGAAGATCCACGTTCTCCACATCAACCTCTTCCTCGTTTTCGATCTCCTCCGGCGGGATATCGTCATCCACGTCCAGATCATCCTCTGAGGGCGGTGTCATCTTGAGTATGTCGATACCGTTCTTTTCAAGACTTTCCCAGATCCGGTCATAATCATCCTCTGAAAGGTCGATACCCTTGAAGTGATCGATAACCTCCTGGTTTTCCAGGACATTCTCCTTTTTTCTTCCTATCTCGACGATGCTTTTGAGCTTCTCCTCGAATCTCTCGTCAAGCTTTTCTTCATTTTCTTCCATAATATTCCTCCCTCTGTAAAGCGTAGTTCTATATCTGATTTGCTATGTCCGCGGCCTGTATCCGGCGCCGGAAAATCCTGCTATATTGTTATCCTTATCCTTTTTAATGATTCAAGAGCCTTTTTCTCTTCTCTTTTCCTTTTAAGAGGATCGCTCCCGTCATACTTTTCACTGTCTCTTGAGAGAGCTGCCTTTTTTATATGTATCACCAGATCAGTCAATGCTCTCTCCCGCTCTGATGCCGAATCGATCTCATAAAGCTTCGTATTTATCAATGCGGCTGCTTCCCTTGCATTATCATCTGCAGCAAAGCCTGTCAGTATATCTGCCGCATTGAAGGTCCCCTTTTCATATCCTTCATAGATCTTCACGGCCATTTCCCTTGCCGTGCCTTCTGAGAAATCCTCAGGAGCAAGATATTCCTTCACTGCCTCATATACTGCTTTTTCATCTGCCATCCAGGTAAGGAGGTGTCTTTCAGCCATACCGGTCCCGCTCAGGGCCGTGTCATCCCTTTTGCCGTGGCCTCCCTTCCCGGGCAGGGGCACTTCCCCTCTTTCTGCGGCAGATGCATCCTCATATGCCGGGACTGCGACTGCGACAGCCCTTCTTAAGGCCTCCTCCCTTATCGAATATCTGGAAGCAACTGCAGAGATGTAATTATCTCTCGAAAGCTCATCATCTATTGCTGCCAGTTTTTTTGCGGCTTCCGACTGGAAGAGTGTCCTCCCCTCAGGATCCGACATGTCGTAGGATCTTTCGGCATAGCCCAGTTCGAAGAAAAATGAATTCTCTGCCTCAAGGACCCTGCTCTGAAACTCCTCAGCCCCAAGAGCCTTAATGAATTCATCAGGATCCTTATAGGGCTCCAGATGCACCACCCTGGCGGATAATCCTGCGGAGCGGCATACAGGTATCGCCCTGACGGCTGCCTTTGCTCCTGCATTATCCGAATCATAGGTAAGCCTTACATCCTTCGTGTACCGTCTTAAGAGATTTGCATGTCCTGCGGTAAAAGCGGTCCCGAGCGATGCCACCGCTTCCGTAAAGCCTGCCTGATGCATGGATATCACATCCATATAGCCCTCGCAGACGATCCTGTACGGCTTCCGGGATCTTCTTGCCACATTCATCCCGTACATATTATGGCTTTTATCAAAAACCACGGTTTCCGGTGAATTCAGGTATTTCGGCTGGCCGTCTCCCATCACACGGCCTCCGAAGCCTATGACCCTGCTGTTTATATCCATTATCGGAAACATGACCCGGTTAAAAAACCTGTCAGTCATGCCGTGCTTTTCCGAGATATTGCAAAGACCTGCCGCCTGGATCACCTTGTCATCAAAGCCCTTTTTCCTGAGAAAGGTCACAGCCTTGTCAAAGCCCTTACCGGAATATCCCAGACCGAAGGATCGGATCGTATCATCACTTAAGCCTCTGTTTTTCAGATACTCCAGTCCCATCCTTCCTTCGGGAGAATAAAGCAGTTTATAATAATACACGGCTGCGCTTTTCAGACATTCCAGGACGCTCTGCCTGAAGGAAGCCTCTCTTTTTTCCTCAGGACTCTCCTCTGTCTCGGGAAGATTTATACCTGCCCTGTCCGCCAGATATTTCACAGCCTCGTTAAAGCTGTAATTCTCATAATCCATCACAAAGCTGATGACATTCCCGCCTGCTCCGCACCCGAAGCAGTAAAACATCTGTTTCTCGCGGTTCACTGAAAAGGATCCGGTCTTTTCGTTATGAAAGGGGCAGAGTCCGAAATAGTTTGCCCCGCTTCTTTTCAGCTTCACAACACTTCCTATGACGTCAACGATATCATTTCTGTAACGTATTTCTTCAAGAAGCTCTTCTTTGTATCTGGGCATATGGACTCACTTGACCGCCCATGATGTGGGTATGAAGAGATCGGAATAAACACCGATGGCATATCTGTCACTCATGGAGGAAATATAATCGCACACTATTCTCTCCTGCGGATCACCAGTGTCCAGCATAAGTCTGCGGTATTCCATGGGAAGTTTGTCCGGTCTGTTAAAAAAATACATATACAGGGATTCTATAAGGCTTTCTGCCTTTCCCTCCTCGCTTTTTGCTCTCGGATTCGTATAGACATTCTTAAACATCCATTCCCGCAGATCCTTCATTGCCTGTGATGCTGCTTCAGACATGCAGACATCATTCCTGCCGATGCTTTCCGTTATGATATCATGAATGAAAAAATCAAGTCTTTCAGCTGTTTTATATCCTGCGATACTCCCGATACTGTCCGGTACTCTGTCATCGTCCAGTATGCCTGCTCTTATAGCATCATCCATGTCATGATG
>CAMUZQ010000105.1 GCA_947165275.1 uncultured Lachnospiraceae bacterium
TGAGCTGATATGCGAGATTTATCGAGTATATTAGCTCAAATCTTAGTGCGTCGAGCAAAATGAGCCAGTGGCTCATTTTGAGCTCCGCTTAGACACGCTATGCGTGTCTGGAGCCGTTAGTTAGTTCGGCTGAGCCTTGGCTCTGACCGAAAGAAACACATGACCACCTCCAAGCCAAAAACACAATCGCAATAAAGTATGCATTATAGAGGAGGAAAAGATGAGATCTATCAAAGGTGTGAGCATTATCATGGCAGTCGGAGCTTTGACGCTTGCTCTTACTGCCTGCGGAGGAAGCAAACCGGTTTCCGGTAAAAAAGGAGCAGACGATACTTCACAGGTAAATCCCGACGTGACCGGCAAGATTGTGATATATACCTCCATGTATGAGGATATCATAGATAATATGGAGGATCAGCTCAGTGAGGTTTTTCCCAATGCTGATATAGAATTTTTCCAGGGAGGATCGGGAACGATCCAGTCAAAGGTGGCGGCGGAGATAGATTCCGGAAAGCTGGGCTGCGACATGCTTATGGTCGCGGAGCCGTCATATTCCCTGGAGCTTAAGGAAAAGGGGATATTGCATCCGTATGATTATGCAGATAAGGAAAGGCTCTTATTTGATTATGACAGGGAGGGATACTGGTATCCTGTCAGGGTATGCAATATGGTACTTGCCTATAATCCTGAGAAATCCGATAAAGAGTCTCTGCCTCAGTCAATGAAGGATTTTGCTGAGGATAAGTCAATGAAGGGAATGCTTTCGATGAGCAATCCCCTGACATCCGGTACTGCTTTTTCTTCTGTTGTGGGATTGCTTGATAAATACGGGGAGGATTATTTCAAAGCGCTGGGTGAGCAGGATGTCGCGATCGAGTCAGGCTCTGTGGCCCTTACCAAGCTTGAGACAGGAGAGTGCAGTGAGATCATGGTCCTTGAGGAATCAGTATTGAAGAAAAGAGAGGAAGAGGATTCGTCTCTTGAGGTGATCTATCCCGAGGACGGGTCCATACCGGTGCCTTCACCTGTTATGATAATCGATGAGAAGTACAGTGCAAATGCCAATACTGAAGCTGCTGAAGCAGTGGAGGATTATTTCCTCTCACCTGAAGGCCAGAAGCTCATAATCGACGGCTGGATGTATGGTGTAAGAGATGATATGGACGACACACCATATGACGGACTGAAGCTTCCGGATATGCTCAGAAACACGATCACTGTAGACTGGGAGAAGGCCTACAGGGAAAGAGACAGTATCCGTACAATGTTTGAAGAATATGTGACTGTCCCTGAAGAATAAGAGCCGGGGGATCTGACAGGGGAATGAAGGAAAGAGCAGAAGGAAGGATCAATATCGATATCAAATGGCTGCTGACAGGTATCATTGTGGTTTTTCTTCTGGTGTTTCAGGTTTTTCCGATGCTCTACCTTCTTTTCAAGGCTTTTTTTCCTGACGGCCATTTTTCATTAGAGGGTATCAGCAGGATCTACTCATACCCCCTCAACTGGCTTTGTATTAAGAATACACTTGTAACAGCCACTCTTTCGATGATATTCGGCGTGTGTATAGCGGTTCCTCTTGCATGGCTTGTGGGACGTACGAATCTGTACGCAAAGAGCTTTTTCAGGACACTTTTTTTAACAACTTATATGGTACCGCCCTATGTCGGGGCCATGGCATGGCTAAGGCTGCTCAATCCTAAAGCAGGCACCCTTAATATCTTTATAAGGGATCTTTTTGGACTTAAAAGCCCGCCCTTTAATATTTATTCGATCGGCGGACTTGTATGGGTCCTGACGTCCTTTTATTATCCCTATGCCTTTATTATCATATCGCGTGCCATGGAGCATATGGATCCGTCGCTTGAGGAAACATCCCGTGTCTCGGGTGCTTCTCCGGTCAAAACTCTTTTTACCGTGACGATCCCGATGATGCTTCCGTCTATCGCAGCTTCGGCAATGCTTGTTTTTGTTGCTGCGGCTTCCTGCTATGGCATACCCTCCATAATCGGGGCGCCTGGGAAGATCTATACCCTGACCACCCGTATCGTTGATTATGTGTATGTAGGCTCGGCCCAGGGGCTTTCGGATGCAGTCTCTCTGGCGGTCTTTCTCATGCTCCTTTCACTGGCCTTAATGTATATTGCAGATATGGTGGGGGGAAAGAAGGATTATATAACGGTTTCCGGCAAATCGGTAAGACCCGGCATAGTGGATCTTGGCAGGTGGCGTATCCCCATAACCGTACTTGTTGGTCTTTTTTCAGTGATCGTGGTGGTCATACCCTTCTGCTCGGTCTTTGCGGCTTCTTTTACACTGAACATGGGAAAGAGCGTATTTGCGCCGGGAAATTTTACAACAAAATACTGGAAGATACTTATTTCCAGACGATCCATAATAAGCTCCGGAATGCACAGCCTGCTGGCTGCGGTCCTGGCAGCGACACTGGGGATGATCATCTGTCTGGTCATGGCATATCTTATGAAAAGGACAAAGGTCAGGGGCAGGAGCATACCGGACTTTCTTATTGCTCTGGGCTCCGGAATGCCGAGTGTGGCGATAGCCCTGTCTCTTATTATGACAATGTCCGGGAGATTCGGGATAAATATATATAATACTCTGTCCATAATGGTAATCGCATATATGATCAAATATATGATGATGGGAATGAGAGCGGTTGTTGCGGCTTTTTCACAGGTGAGCACGGATCTGGAGGAGTCGGCGTGTTCCTGCGGCGCAGGCTGGTTCAGGCGAGTATCGGATATACTGATCCCTCTTATCGCTCCTTCTGTAGCAGCGGGATGGTTTCTCATGTTTATGCCCTGTTTTTATGAGCTTACAATGTCAAACCTGCTTTATTCCGACAGAACGAAGACCATCGGGGTGGAGCTTTATCTGTATCAGACCTATCACAGTCAGCAGACGGCGTCCGCACTGGCCGGTGTGATACTGATAGTTGTGATCCTGTTGAATCTGATAGTGAAAAGACTTTTTGAAGGGAAATTTTAGGAGAGCAGCATGGCATCAGTTAAGATAGAGCATGTAACAAAAAGCTTTGGCGATAATATCATCCTGAAGGACTTCTCGGCCGAGTTTGAGGACGGTCAGTTCGCGACGCTGCTTGGCCCCTCGGGCTGCGGGAAGACTACCATGCTCAGGATGATAGCAGGCTTCGAGAAGCCGGATGAGGGTGAGATAAGCATTGGCGGCAGGAAGGTCAACGGGAAGGATGTGTTTGTTCCACCAGAAAACAGGGGGCTGGGCATGGTCTTTCAGTCATATGCAGTCTGGCCGCATATGACAGTATTTGACAATGTGGCCTATCCGCTGAAGCTTAAGAAAATGCCGAAGGAAGAGATAAGACAGAGGGTTATGGAGATCCTTGAGATAGTTCATATGGATCAGTATGAAAAAAGGAGGCCCTCAGAGCTGTCCGGAGGACAGCAGCAGCGTATAGCTCTGGGAAGAGCGCTTGCGGCACAGCCTGGGGTCATGCTTCTTGATGAGCCTCTCTCAAATCTTGATGCAAGGCTCAGGGAGGATATGAGGTTTGAGATAAAGGATATCCAGCAGCGTTTCAGGATGACTGTGGTTTATGTGACACATGACCAGAGTGAGGCCATGACCATGTCGGATATCATATATGTGATAAATAACGGCGAGATAGAGCAGTCGGGAAGGCCTGTCGATATCTACAGAAAACCCAGGGAGGGCTTTGTAAGGGATTTTATCGGGGGAGTCGATCTTCTGAGCGGTGAGGCTGAAGGAGGAAGGATCCGTCTTAAAGGAACTGATCAGGGCTTTATCTGTGATGAGAATATCCATGGCAGTGTAGAGGTTGCGATCCGTCCGGATGATATCTATATCATATCCCCGGAGGGGAGATTTTTAAGCAGTAAACAGTAGTTCACCAGGAGGGACTGAGATAATGAAAAAAAGGAATTTGATTTTGCTCCTGTTCATGCTTATGGCGATGGTATTGGCCGGATGCTCCGGTAATGATACCGCGTCCGGAAACAGCAGCGGCACTTCATCCGGAACAAAAGCAGCTTCGGAAAATGCTTCAGAAAGCGCTTCCGGCAGTCTTTCGGAGGATGCCGGACCGGCCGCGGAGGAACCCTCCGATGAAACAGGCAGTACCGGGGAGGCGCAGCAGGATAAGGACAGTGTCTCAGCTGATGCTAAGGCAGCTCCTGCCGAAAAGAACGGCGAGATATACATACTTTATACGAGTGATGTGCATTGCGGAATAAATGACGGCTTCGGTTTCGCGGGGTTGTATGAATACAGACAGCGGCTTGAAGAACAGGGCTATACAACGATACTCGTGGATGACGGCGATGCCGTTCAGGGCGGGGTTCTGGGAACTCTTACTAAGGGAGAGGCTGTCATCAGGCTTATGAATGAAATGGAGTATGATGTCGCCATTCCCGGAAATCACGAGTTTGATTACGGTATGGAGCAGTTTAAGCATCTGGTGGATATGGCTGAGTACCCTTTCATATGCTGTAATTTTACCAAAGACGGAAAGACCGTATTCAAGCCCTATGAGATCGTGGAGGCCGCAGGTAAGAAGATAGCCTTCGTCGGCGTCACGACACCGGAGACGCTTATAACATGCAGGCCGTCCGTATTTCAGGACGATAAGGGAAAGTATATATACGATTTCATGCAGGATGGGGATGGTTCGAAGCTTTATAATGCAGTGCAGAAGGCTGTGGACGATGCAAGGTCAGAGGGGGCAGACTATGTTTATGTAATGGCTCATCTGGGAAATTCTGCTGCAAGCGCTCCCTACAACTATGCTGATGTTATCTCACATACAAACGGCATAGATGTTTTCCTTGACGGACACAGTCATGATACCGATCAGGTGGTCATGAAAAACAAAGACGGCAAGGATGTAGTGCGTTCTGCGGTGGGCACCAGGATGAGCTGCATCGGATACAGTCATATCACCGATGACGGGATATCGGAAACGGATATATTAAACTGGCCGAACAAGCTGAGCCTCCAGTCGATCGTGAAGATCGATGATCCTGTAAGCAGGGCGATAGAAGAAGAGGAAGCCGAAGTCGGTACGGTATTGAAGGAGAGGGTCGCGAAAAGCAGTGTTGAGCTCACCATTTATGATCCGGCTGCAAAGGATAAAGCCGGCAATCCGGTGAGGATGGTAAGGCGGTCCGAGACCAACTTGGGAGATTTCGTGACAGATGCCTTAAGGGAGATGACGGATTCCGAGATAGGAATGATAAACGGCGGAGCGATAAGGGGTGATATAAAAAAAGGAGATATCACCTATGAGGACATGATATCGGTCTTTCCCTTCGGAGACAGGATCGTGGTCATTGAAGCAACAGGACAGGAGATACTGGATGCCCTTGAATGGGGGGCGAGAAGTGTGCCTGATGAGAACGGGGGCTTCCTGCAGGTTTCCGGTCTCACCTATGAGATAGACACAACGGTCGACAATACCTGCACCTCGGATGAGAACGGGATGATGACAGGCGTATCAGGAAAAAGAAGAGTGAAAAATGTCCTGGTGAACGGGGAACCTCTGGATCCGGATCGTAAATATAAAACGGCCAGCGTTGAATTCCTGATCTTGGGACACGGCGACGGAAATACCGCCTTTGACAAAGCTGAGGTCCTGGTTAATGACGCGGGACTTGATAATCAGACCCTGATAAGCTTTATATCCGATAAGATGGGAGGAAGCATAGGGGAAGATTATGCGGATCCCTACGGAAACGGCAGGATAGTCATAAAGGAATGAGGTTTCTCACCGGACCGGAAATATGATAGAATTATAACTGATGTTTCTCCGTCAGGAGATGTGCTTGTACAGAAATAAGGAGCCAGATAATATGATCTACAGAGATTTTCAGGGAAAAAAGCTGTCGGCGCTGGGGTTCGGAGCCATGCGCCTGCCCGTGATCGGTCATGATGACGGAAATATTGACAGGGAACAGACCGTGCGTATGGTGGATATCGCCATGAAGAACGGAATTAATTATTATGATACGGCATGGGGATATCATAGTGGAAATTCGGAAACGGTGATGGGCGAGGCTCTCGCAAAATATCCCAGGGACAGCTTTTATATTGCAACCAAGTTCCCGGGGTATGATCTTTCAAATATGCCTAAGGTGAAGGAGATATTTGAGAGACAGCTCGAGAAGACGGGAATGGATCATTTTGATTTTTATCTGTTTCATAATGTCTGTGAGATGAATATAGATCATTATCTTAATCCCAAATACGGCATTTTCGATTATCTTATGGAACAGAAGAAAAACGGCCGCATCACTCATCTCGGGTTTTCGTGTCATGGAGAAATGGAGGTTCTGAAGAGATTTCTTGATGCATACGGAGAGCATATGGAGTTCTGCCAGCTGCAGCTGAATTATCTTGACTGGACATTCCAGCATTGCAAGGAAAAGATCGAGGTTCTCGAAAGCATGGGGATACCTGTATGGGTAATGGAGCCTCTTCGGGGGGGAAGACTTGCAAAGCTTGATCCCATATCTGAAGAGGAATTAAAGAAGCTGAGACCTGATGAGGAGATCCCTGCATGGGCCTTCAGATATCTGCAGAGTCTTCCTGCTGTCACAATGACGCTTTCCGGGATGTCAAATGTAGAGCAGCTTGTTGCAAATATAAAGACATATGAAGAGGAAAAGCCCCTTAAGGATGAAGAAATGGAGGCTCTTATGAAGATAGCCGGCAGGCTGATGGGGCAGAAATCAGTACCCTGTACGGCCTGTCATTACTGCGTAAGCCACTGTCCTCAGGGACTTGATATACCCAGACTTATTGAGCTCTATAATGAACATATGCTGACTGTTGCAGGAGGAGGCTTCGGATTTATCGCGCCTATGGCGCTGGCAGCCATACCGGATGACAAAAAGCCCTCTGCCTGCCTTCATTGCCGCAGCTGTGAGCAGGTATGCCCTCAGCAGATCGGGATATCCGGAGTCATGACGGATTTTGTTACCAATATAGGCTGAGCGGTAATGATCAATAATGAGACTTAGTACA
>CAMUZQ010000106.1 GCA_947165275.1 uncultured Lachnospiraceae bacterium
TGGCGGACGGTACCGCCGTGGGACTGAAGAAATTCGGGATGCTGGACAGTGTTGCCGAGGAGGATCTTTCAAAACTTAAAAATGTGGCGGACAGACTCCATGATATATCGGTGAAGGAGTTAAAGGATGAGACCCTGACAGATGATGAATATGAGTATATTGAGATCTACGGCGGAGAGATAGAGCATTTCTTTAATGAAGCATATAAGGATGAGGCGGGGGATGAAAGCTTCATCGACAGCCGTATGTTCCCGCCGCCTGTGGTCGTGGACGTGGCGACGGATCCCGGCGGAAGTGTTCTGGAGCTGGCCACAGGAAATCCCGCCACGATATATGTCGTGGTTCCTGTCGAGGGCAGTCTCAGGATAGCAAAAGGAAGTGTATTCGACTTCTATCAGTTTGAACAGCCTCTCAGCGACAGAATGACCGATCGTGAATGGCGGATAAAGCTGGGGATCGATCCTGATGACAGCGGTGAATACCACTGGGGAGAAGACGATTTGCCGGATAAACCGGAATGGACAGAAAACTACCGGCTGGAAGACTGACAGCAGCGGTATCATTATCGCTTATCGCTGCAGGGATCATAATATCTGTATTATATCTGAGGGGGGCTTTTCTGCCGCGATGGATAATATGGAACAGGGAAAGAGCGGAAACGATCCCTGAAGGACTTGAGGAAAAGCTCGATCCCTTCTGGCTTTTGCAGGATGCCCTGTGCTTTGATATCGACGGAGACGGGGCAGAGGATCAGATCCTCCTTGTGTGGAAGAGAGGGAACTACGGCAGGTATATGCCGACCTGGGTCAGGTATAATGAAGCAGGGTTTTCACAGCATGTATTTATATATTCCCTGAGAGAGGACGGCTGGCATGCGATCTGGATGAGCTCAAAGCTTGGCATGGAGGCGGCATCCTTTGAGGAGGGGGAGGAGATCCCGGGAACGGGAAGGAAAAGTCTTGATATAACCGAAGCCGACGGGACGGTGAGCCGTTGGGGATGGCTCACATGGGGACTGACAAGAGTGGAGTGACCTTTGGTCACTCTATTTCCGCCATGTCGTATTCTATATCAGTCAGGCTGCTCTCCCGGATCCCCTGCCAGACGCTCATGAGGCGTTCAATGACAAGACGGGCGTTTGGAGGAGAGGTCTTGAGCAGGATCAGAAGGAACTGGTTTTTTCCCTTCCTGGCTATGACATCACTCTGTCTCAGGGAACGCTGCATCATTTCAAGAAAGGCCTCTGTTATCTCCTCTGAAGGAAGGTCTTCGGAGCCTTTTTTCTTTAATTTAAAGAGAACGATATGGATCCTTTTCTGGTAATTTGCATTGACCCGGGTAAGAAACTGAAAAACAAGCCGGAACTGCTCAGTCGGAAGGATCATGGCTCCCTTTGCGCCTGTTCTCTCCGAAAGGAGCTTTATCGCGTTTTCGAGATCTGTTGTATCCGATGTGATATCGGATACGGTTCCCGTATTGTCAATATAGACCGAGTATCCGTGCTTTCCGTTTTGCTTCACGGAATAAAGGGCCTTGTCGGCTTTTTTGAAAAGAGTGAAAAAATCCTCGCCGTCCCGGGGGGCGCATGCGCAGCCTATGGAGGCTCCCAGGGGGATGGACATATCCTCACCCATGAACTCCTTTGCAGAGCTT
Source organism: uncultured Lachnospiraceae bacterium (assembly GCA_947165275.1). Classification (GTDB taxonomy): domain Bacteria; phylum Bacillota; class Clostridia; order Lachnospirales; family Lachnospiraceae; genus NK4A144. The sequence continues at coordinate 1,654 of CAMUZQ010000106.1, forward strand.
AAGAGGTTCTCGTTTATGTAGCGGGTCTTTTCGGCGATGACCTTTTCATCCGTTACATTCTGGCAGAATACAACGAATTCATCCCCACCCATACGTCCCGCGATATCTGTGTCCCTTACGGCTGACTGTATTATCTCGGCAAAACGTATAAGGATCTTGTCTCCCATGTCATGACCGTAAATATCATTGACAGGCTTGAAGCTGTCCAGATCTATCATCATAAGGGAGCCTTTTATCTTCCGGCAGATGATGTCTATCTCAGCCTGCGCGGAGGCTTTATTCAAAAGACCTGTCATGGGATCTGTCTCGGCGGCCTTTTTAAGTCCCTGTATCTGCTCTACGGTCTGGAGTATGTTTGAAACCCTTTTGAGCAGAACATCTGCACGGAAGGGCTTGCGGATGAAATCGAGGGCGCCTGTCTCGAAGCCCCTGCTCTCTATCTCGTCGTCCATGTCGGCTGTCATGAACATGAAAGGGATCTGATGTCCGATCTGTTCCTGCAAAGTCTGCTGCAGCTCGAAACCATTCATGCCCGGCATCCTCAGATCAGAGAGGACCATGTCGGGGGCCTCCCTGAAATACAGTTTTATCGCATCCTCGCCGGAGGTGGCGCATACAACGGAATATTCGGTTGAAAGGATATGTTCGGTCATGGCGAGCGAGATATGCTCGTCATCAACTATCATTATCTTGCTTTTTGACATTTTTGAGAGACTCTTTCTTTTAAAACTGCACAGTGCCTTGGGAACTGGAGGAAAAAAATTACATACTGCCTGCCTTCCCTGCCGATAGCACCATGACAAAAATGTTTACATTAAGGTTTGCCCGGGGAGCCGCACTCCTGCCAAGTTGACTCCTAGAATCATCTAGGTGGGTCACGGACGTCTTCTTTCCTGTCTTCCACTCTGTGCTGTGCACTGCAGGCAAGCCCGCATGGAGGCATGACATTTATCGAAGCCGATGCTCTAGTCCCGTTTAAAGTATCTGTAGGTTCAAATAAACAGAAGCTCTCGAACCCCCCAGGTAAATCCACCCCAATATCGATCCTGCGATGCCGCTGCGGGCAGCGCGCAGGATGCTTTGACGCATGGATATTATTATGCTATAATAGACTCCGCTTGTGCGGCCGTATAAATATGCGCGGCTGCCTGAATAGGTAATATAATGATATAATATTCAAGGACTTTCATCAAGTGAAACAAGAGGAGAGAATAAGATGAAGCATATCAAGACACTTAATACAAGAGATTACAGGAAGTCAACTGTTAAGGGAGGCTGCGGCGAGTGCCAGACCTCATGTCAGTCAGCCTGCAAGACAAGCTGCACCGTAGGCAATCAGTCCTGCGAGAATAAAAACAGGTAGACCAGCTGCACTTCGCAGCAGCAGGCGGCGGCATTTTTGCTGCCGCTTGAATTATGTCTGTAAATACAATGGTTCATGAATACAAAAACAACGGATTTAACATAGTTCTGGATGTTAATTCGGGTGCTGTTCATATAACGGATGATATAGTTTATGATCTTATTCCTCTGATGGAGCAGGATATCGACGCTTCGGATGAGGTTCTTTTTGAACGCCTTAATGGAAAATACAAAGCAGAGGATATCAGGGAGGCGGCTGAGGAGATAAGGGAGCTTAAGGAAACGGGAGCTCTTTATACTCCCGACAGCTTTGAAACCTATGTGGACAGCTTCACGAAGGGCAAGCTGGAGCATCCCGTGATAAAGGCTCTCTGCCTTCATATCGCCCATGACTGCAACCTGAGGTGTAAATACTGCTTTGCGGAAGAGGGAGAGTATCACGGCAGAAGGGCTCTTATGTCCTGTGAGGTGGGCATGAGGGCTCTTGATTTCCTTATAGAAAATTCCGGCGCGAGGAAAAATCTCGAGGTGGATTTTTTCGGCGGCGAGCCGACCATGAATTTTGAGGTTGTAAAAAAGCTTGTGGAATACGGCAGGAGCAGGGAGAAGGAGACCGGTAAGAACTTCCGCTTTACTCTGACCACGAACGGTATGCTGCTTACCGATGAGATCCTCGATTTTGCAAATAAGGAAATGCATAATCTTGTCCTTTCCATAGACGGGAGAAAAGAGGTTAATGACAGGATGAGACCCACCGCAGGAGGAAAGGGCTCATATGATGTGATCCTGCCGAGATTCATAAAGGCCGCGGAATCAAGAGGGCAGACGGATTATTACGTAAGAGGTACATATACTCATTACAATACGGACTTTGCAAAGGATGTGCTGCATCTGCACGATATGGGATTTGAGCAGATCTCCGTGGAGCCTGTGGTCTGTGATCCTAAGGAGCCCTATGCTCTCCGGGAGGAGGATGTGCCGGTCCTGCTTGAGCAGTATGACATACTTGCGAAGGAGATCATCAGGAGAAGAAAAGAGGGGAGATTCATCAATTTCTTCCACTTCATGATAGATCTTGAGGGAGGCCCCTGTGTGGCAAAGAGGCTTTCGGGATGCGGCGCAGGATGCGAGTATCTTGCGGTCACTCCCTGGGGAGATCTCTATCCCTGTCATCAGTTCGTGGGAGAGGAGAGATTCCTCCTCGGAAATGTATATGACGGGATCACTGAGAAGGAGATACCGCGTGAGTTCGGATCCGCAAATGTATATACCAAGCCGGAGTGCAGGGAATGCTTTGCGAAATTTTACTGCTCCGGAGGATGCATGGCCAATTCATATCACGCCACAGGGAATATAAACGGCAATTATTCCATAGGATGCGAATTGCAGAGGAAACGTATCGAATGCGCGATAATGATAAAAGCCGCACTTGCAGATAACGGCGGTTAGGGGATAGAATATAGCTTTGGTTTTATGCTGGTGTTCAGATAATAAACTGTATTTATTTTAGAGGAGACAGAAATGAAAAAAAGAAATGCGGTCATAGTGCTCATCTTAATGCTTGCCATCATAATAGGTCTGGGCTATGTGGACTATGGCGTCATCAGGGACACGGTAAACACACCGGGACAGGGACAGTCGATAAAGCTCGGACTTGACCTTGCGGGAGGAGTATCCATCACCTATCAGGCGGTGGGAGAGGAGGATCCTTCGGCTCAGGATATGGCAGATACCATATATAAGCTTCAGCAGAGGGTCACGGGATATTCGACAGAAGCCCAGGTGTATCAGGAGGGATCCAGACGTATCAATATAGAGATCCCCGGAGTATCGGATGCGAATAAGATCCTCGAGGAGCTGGGAAAGCCCGGATCATTGTATTTCATCAAACAGACCGGATCAGACGGCACTCCTAATTATGAATTCAACGGCATTACCTATGCGTTGACGAAGAGTCTTGAGGAGCTTGAGAAGGACGGCTCCATAGTCTGTGACGGAACTAATGTGGTTTCGGCCGAGCCGGCCACCAGGACCGATACGACCACAAGACAGTATGTGGTAAACCTTACCTTTGATGCTGCCGGTACGACAGCCTTCGGAGAGGCTACGACAGAGGCGTATAACAAGGGCGAGACCATAGGTATCTATTATGATGATTATTTCGTTTCTGTTCCGAGAGTAAACGAGCCTATCACCGGCGGACAGTGTGAGATATCCGGACAGGAATCCTATGAGGAGGCTGACAGGCTTGCTTCCACCATAAGGATCGGCGGACTGACAGTACAGCTTGAGGAGCTTTCTTCATCAGTAGTCGGAGCGCAGCTGGGATCACAGGCGATAAGGACCTCATTCCTTGCTGCAGGCATCGGTATCGTACTCATCATCATCTTCATGACAGCTGTTTACTGGGTGCCCGGACTTGCATCCGCTTTCGGTCTCATCATCTATACAGAGATAGTCATCGGGCTGATCAAGGCTTTTGAGATAACCCTTACCCTTCCGGGTATAGCAGGTATCATACTTTCCATAGGTATGGCAGTCGACGCTAATGTCATCATCTTCGCCCGTATCAGAGAGGAGATCGCCAAGGAGGTTTCTGTGTCTACCGCGATGAAGGCAGGCTACAGCAAGGCTCTCTCGGCTATCATAGACGGTAATGTCACAACCCTCATAGCGGCGGCTATCCTCGGCATAAGAGGTACGGGTACGGTACAGGGATTTGCCGTGACCCTTGCTCTGGGTATCGTCGTTTCGATGTTTACAGCTCTGGTGATCACAAGGCTCATAATGAACGGCTTCTACGGCATAGGCTTCAATAAGGAGAAGTTCTATGGACGCGCAAAGGAGAGAAAGATCCTTGATATCGTAAAGAGAAAATGGGTCTTTGTCACCATCTCCGCGATCCTTGTTCTTTCCGCTCCTGTGCTCATGATCGTAAACAACAACACCATAGGCCATCCGCTCAATTTCTCCCTGGAGTTCCTTGGCGGTACATCCACGACAGTTGATATAGGCGAGGATATGACCCTTGAAAGACTGGAGAATGAGATAAAGCCCATGGTCGCACAGATCACAAATGATAATGCCATCAATATTTCCAATGTGGAGGGCAGCAAGGTCAATATCAGAACAAGGGAGCTCAGCCTTGATGAGAGAGAGCAGCTGACCGCGGCTTTACAGGATAAGTACGGTGTGGCGACAGAGGATATCGAGATGGAGAATATCTCTGCCACCATATCAAACGAGATGCAGGAGGATGCTGTATGGGCCTCAGTCATTGCACTGATCTGCATGCTTTTATACATCTGGGTAAGGTTCAGGGATGTAAGATTCGGTGCGGCATCTGTCATAGCGCTTCTGCATGATGCGCTGGTCATCGTTGCCTGCTATGCTCTTACAAGGATCTCTGTTGGCGGCACCTTCATAGCGGCCATCCTTACGATAATCGGTTATTCCATCAATGCCACGATAGTCATTTTTGACCGTATAAGGGAGAATCTGCATGTCATGGGCAAGGCCACTATCGAAGAGGTGGTCAATACCTCCGTGACTCAGACACTGTCCAGATCGGTATTTACCTCGCTCACCACCTTCATAACGGTGCTGATGCTCTATATCCTCGGTGTACCCAGCATCAGGGATTTTGCTCTTCCGCTGATGGTAGGTGTTATCTGCGGTACTTACTCATCGATCTTCCTTGCAGGCAACCTCTGGTATCTGTTCAGGCAGATAAAGGGTAAGGGCAAGGCAAAGGCTTAAGGATCGTCCGGCGGGGAGCATATGCTCCCCGTTTTTTTCATCATCTGCCTGACCGGGGCTTGCCTTCTGTTACGACAGTAAGGAGTTCTTTTTTTTCAGATTTGTGTTATTCTGTAATAGTCTACTGATGAAATACAATAATCTCTGTAATAGCAAATGATGATCAGAAATGAGAAAAGACATACAATCCTTAATACTGTCATAGCTGTTCTGGTAACAGTTTTTGTTGTGAGCATCATATTGTTTTATTACA
>CAMUZQ010000107.1 GCA_947165275.1 uncultured Lachnospiraceae bacterium
AGCAATGCCGCGGACTTCATGATCATACGGCGAAAACGCTGGATACTATTCTCCTGATAGCAGGAAGAAAGATAGAACAGCTTGACCTCTGTTCCCTCTTCCGTATCATAGATTTCCATATCCATCAGTTCCTCCATGGTGTTATCAGGATTGGGGAGCTTTTCTCCTGTCAGATTCAGCACAGTGTTTTCCTCTTCCCCAAGCTCTGACTGGTAGATCACATACAGGCTCATATTCGGCTCCCTGACCGGATTAGTGTGGGGGTATCTGCTATAGGAAAGCCCCAGTCTTTCCTGATCCTTTACCTCCTTCAGGAAGCCTCCCAAAGTCATCCCTTCCTCCAGATCAAGATAAAAGGTGATATCCCGGATCAGCATGCCTATAATATCCTCTTCCATTTTGCTTTCCCGGCCGTTATAGGTCCACTTCATTGAGATGTGTTCCGCGGCATTATACGCTGCCAGGGAAAGTGTGGATACGGCAAGCATAAAGGTGTTTTTTCTAATGGAATAAAGCTCCGTCATTTTTGCAAAGCCTGCTTCATCCACAGGCAGCAGAAAGGATATGGACTTCACCCCATCGAATACGGGTTTGCCGTCCAATCTGGGATATCTGCTCCATTCATGGGCTTTTTCGCGGGCTGTATAATACGCTCCTGCTTCTGCGCAGGCCGATGGCTCAGACGCTCTTTCCAGCCTTGAAAGATTGGAAAAATAACGATCCTCTTTCAGGGGCTTTCCCTCATAGCTGTCGGAAATATCCTTCAGCAGAATGACCTTGGAGATGCCGTCAGCCACCAAATGGTGCATATCAATGAACAGATACCCTCCCCTTTCCGTTTCAAAGACACGGAAGCGGAAAAAAGGACTTCCGATCAGCTTATAATAGTAGATCAGATGCTCGCGGAGGTCCACCAGCTCCGCCTCCGTGATCCTCTCAACAACCACTTTCTTATCTGTATCCGGCGCATATTTCTGCACGAGCTCTCCGTCTTCATTAAATGCCAGAACGGTTGAGAATACGCCATGCGCCTTCAGCACCCTCTCCAATGCGGCTGCAAGGCGGGGCAGGTCCACCTCACTCCCAAGCCTGTAGAACAGCGGACAATTGTTCATCGTGGAATGAGGTGCGTTAAGCTGCCAGTCAAAGGCGGCAAGCTGGTCCATTAGCAGCGGATGCGCCCGCATCCGTGCTGTAGCTTCTGACTCCCTGAGCATTTCCAGACCGCCTGAGGATGCTTCCTGCTGATAGATCTTAGCAATCTTTTCGGGCGTGATGCCGTCAAATACCATCACCGTCGTCAGATAGTCAAGCCCTGACTCTGCAACAAGCTTTATGGCGCCGATCGAGTCTAATCCAAGCGCATACAGATCATCCAGAGCGCCGATCCGGTCTATTCCAAGAACCTTCTGCGCAGCTTCACACAGCCGCTTTTCGATGTCACCACGCGGTGCGGTATAGGGGGCGGTTCCTGCAGTCCTCTCAGGCCGGGGAAGATCCTTGCGGCTCAGCTTTCCGTTTGCATTTAACGGAATCTCAGACAGCCTGATAAAATTAGTGGGAACCATATAATCGGGAAGCTTCCTTTTCAGTTTAAGCTTCGCCTCAAGAGGATTGAAGGCAATATCGTCCGTATAATAGCCGCAGATGGATACCCTTTCTTCATCCGTAAAGACTCTGACGGCAGCCCAGGAAAGATGGAGAACATCCTTCATGGCCTTCTCGATCTCACCGGGCTCCACCCTGTTGCCATTCACCTTGACCATATCGTCATCCCGTCCCAGGATCACGAGATTGCCATCCGGCAGCCGCCTTCCCATATCGCCGGAGTGATAGACGCCTCCCCGGAGGGCTTTGGCATTTTCCTCCGGAAGGTTCATATAACCCCTGAAATACGGGTTTTCAAAGCACACCTCTCCGATCCCGCCCGTCTGCACTTCACCTCCGTCATCATTCAGGATAAACACCTGACGGCCCGGGCACTGCGGCTTTCCCACAGGGGTAAGCTCATATGATCTGTCTATTTTGAATACGGTCACCATATAACCGGTCTCTGACTGGGCATAGATATTATAGATGGCCACATCGTCCCTGTAGACATTTTCTACCGCCTCACTGGAAAGCACCAGTGTCCGCAGCTCCGGATGGAACCTGGGATTCAGCTTCAACAAGGAAGGGGTAAAAAAGGTCGCGGTCACCCTGTGATCCGCCATACAGGAGAGAAGCTTTTCCGGATCTCTGGCCACGGTAAGAGGCGCTATGATGAGCGTAACGCCCTGATACGGCATCAGATTGATCGCCATGGTTCCCGCAATAAAGGAAAACGGAGTGACTAACAGGAATCTGTCCGTTTCTCCCATCAGATATTTCCCATCATGTTTGAAGTGGGAAAGATTATCCTCCAGTGTGCCGTATTCATGGATCGCGCCTTTGGGGTTTCCTGTCGTGCCGGAGGTGTATATGACATAGGCCGCGTCATGCAGATCAGTTTCGGCATAGCCTTCTTTCCTGGGAGTATGCTGAATCTGTTCAAATACCTCCTGGTCCAGAAGCAGGCGGCAGCCGCAGTCCTGATAGATAAAATCCTTCCTTTCGGCCGGTGTTCCTTCCTCCACGATCACATAAGCCGCCCCTGCTCTCCACACGCCGATGGCCGCAATCACCGTACCAATCCCGCGGGGAAGCGCGATCATCACAAAGCTTTCCCTGCCGATGCCCCTCTCCGAAAGATACGCGTACACCTTTGCGGTCAGTTCATCCAGCTCGCCATAGGACATCGCTCTGTCCGCTGCCACATCGATTAATGCCGTTTTCTCCGGTGCTTTCCTGCACCAGTTCATTACACCTTCTATGTATCTCATAAAACTCCTTTCCTTATAAGCTTATCCTGAATAGCAAGAACGTTTGACGTACCATTTTCACATACCATATGATATACAAAGTCTTTCAAATCTGCTACGCGATACTGATCTTATTGCTGTTGCGGGCCATCAGGACATCATAACGAAGGCGCGCATCCTGAATCTCCGGCTCCATCAGCTCCCCGTTATCCTTGAGGATGATCTCGGGTTTATCAAGAAGCCTGATCACACACTCGCCCAGCACCTTTTTCCCGCCGTTTTTCTCCTCTGTTTGTTTGCAGAGGGCAAGCAGGAGCGCAAGGATCTCTTCTGTTTTCTTCTCCTCCATACCCCGCGCACTCAGGCGGTCCTTTATCCAGGCGCCGAGCCGCTCGTATTCCTCCTGTTCATAGGTAAAGGAATTCATCTCTACCTTTTCATAATCCGGATCATCCAGCATAAGCGGGATACTCTCCGCGCCCTTCACGATCAGGACAAAGCCGTAAAAGATCGCCACGGCAAAGATCTGGGCAAGCAGCATGCCGATCCCCATCATTACGATCCCTCCATCCAGACAGAAGGTCACGCAGAACAGGCCGGGGAAAAGCGCCGTACGGAAGATTACCATCATACAGCCCCACAGGGGTTTCCCCGTATTGCCGTAATAATCGCTTAAAAAGCCTCCGACAGCGGCGGCGATGGTTCCGATGGCGCAGTACCGGATGCATTTGATCAGCTCCACGCGAAGGGGCGTATCCTCAATGCCATAAAGCAGAAGGATCGTATCCGGCAGCAGAAGCAGGAGAAAAGCAACCGCCACGCCTGCAAAAAGACAGATGCTTAAGGCTTCATAAAAAAGACGCTTCATTCCTTCTTTGTTCTTTTCCCCGGTATAGGTGGCAAAGAGATACTCCGCCGCCTCAGAGGGACCATTGATCATTTCGTATACCTCAAGCATTGCACACAGCACCGTGTTGGCGATGAGATACTCACTTCCCCAAAAGAGCAGAATGGCTTTTGTAAAGGCGACGGAGGCCACAAACATGCATAAGCCCTGCATATTGCTTCTCAAAGAATGCTCTGCAAAGCTGAAAAGATCCCGGAAGGAGAACCAGAAACGCAGCCTGTAGGTATTGCTTTTTTTCAGGAAATGAATAGAAATCACAAGCAGATAGCTGATGTAGCTGAGCAAGGTACCGAGGGCAAGGCCTCCCATCCCCATGAACTGGGCAAGCACAATGGACAAGCCCACATTCACGATAAAAGAGGTCAGATATCCGAGGGTGGAAAGCACATCATCTCCCTCAGCGTCGACCATTTCAGCCAGAAAGATGGCCAGCCCCATAAAGAGCGGTACAAAGACATAAAACTGATAATAATCTTCGGCAAAGCTCCGGATCGTCTGGGTGGCGGTAAAATAATCGAAATAAAAATCCTTTATACAGAGAAACAGCAGCATCTGCATAACGCCCAGGAAGATCGTAGTAAAAAGACCAAGGGAAAAGAGCCTTCTCGCCCTTTCGTAATCCCCTTCACCTTTTGCGATGGCGCAAAGATTTGAGCATCCGGTGGTAAAGAGCATGGACATAAAGGCGCTGAAGGAAGTAATGGGAAACATCAGTGAAGTGGCCGCCAGGGCATCTGCCCCCAGAACATGCCCTGAAACCATTCCGTCGATCATCGTCAACACGACGGCAAGCAAGATCCCGATCGTAAACCTGGCAGCACGGCCTCTGTATTCCCCGCTCAGAAAGTCAACCTTGAAAATGGAATGCAGGGCCGCTGAAAAGCTGCCTTCCTCCTTTTTTCTCTTCCTGATCAGCGTACATATCGCTATCAGAATCGTTCCAACGAGCGCAATGGAAATAATTTCGGAAAAGGTGGTATTACCAAGAATATTCATGGATACGGCCAGATCCTGCCTCGACATATCCTCAAAGAGACCTCCGAAGAATATGACTCCAACAGGGGGCGTTGCCAGATACAACACGCCGATATTGACCAGCACCTGGACAAAGTTAAATATCACGATCTCCCGGACGCCGAACTTATCCAGATCCGGATTCAGCCTCCGGTATATCACACCGATCAGGGCAATGGCTAATGCCTCAAAAAGATCCATATAACTGCCTGTCAGGTTGCCATAGGTCAGAAGATCCGTCACGGTGGTGCTGAGCAGCGTACCAAGCCCCCCCACGAGCGGCCCCCAAAAAACAGATCCAACAACCTGAATGGCTTCCCCCAGCCAGATGGAATCATCCTTAGACAGGATGCCAACGATATAATTCACCGAAAATGCAAGGGACGCAATGATCAGAATCTGTATGAGACGCTTGAAAATGTTCTGAAAACGTTCTTTCATCTTTCCTTCCTTCCTTCTACAGTCCCTGCAGCTCAGCGGCGGGAACCGGGTTTTCATTTATGCCGGACTCAACGATGTTTCCGTCCTTCATCACAAAATTCTTCTTCATCATTTGCGGGATCACCTGATTATGGGTTACCATCAGAATGGTCATTCCGAATACCGCATTGATCTTCTCCAGCAGGATCAGTGTTTCCCGTGAGGTGGCGGAATCCAGCGCACCTGTGGGCTCATCGCAGAGAAGGAGCTTCGGATTCTTGATCAGGGCCCTCGCGATTGCCACTCTCTGCTGCTGACCGCCGGAAAGCTGTGCCGGATATTTTCTTTCCAGCCCGTTTAACCCGAGGGCGTCGGCAAGCTTCCCATAATCCAGGGGATCATCCGTCAGCTTTTCGGCAACGCGGATATTATCGCATACATTCAGTCCATGGATCAGATTATAAAACTGAAAGATGTATCCGATATTATCGCGCCTGAAATCAATCAGTTTTTCCCTGTCAAGCCCTACAACAGACCTTCCGTCGATCCGGATATCCCCCTCATCCACAACCTCCAGGGCTCCGATACAGTTAAGCAGCGTCGATTTACATCTCCCACGCCAAGTCCATATCTGCTGGCCACAGCCAAACTGATCACGATGCTTCCCTGAAGCTTTTCCGGGTCCACATCGAAATATGCGCTCTTCTTTTCCAATCCGATAAATTGTATATTCCGGATATATCCATGATCCTCCAGCGAAAAAATATGCTTAAATGTTCCTGTAGCCCCTTCCGGAACAGCTGCCGTTTCCCGGCTTAATTCATACACATATCGGAATCTGATCTCCCACGGAAGTCTTTCCTTCACCGTGGTACAATACATCCCCACTCCGCGTCCTGCCATAAAAAAAAAGAGGTAAGCAGCGTTCCCGCCAGCATGGCCAGAACGATCCATTTTTTTGAGGATCTTTTGGCTTCATTCGATGGATTGAGCAGCGTCACGACAGGCCCTGACACTTTGCTTCTGATCAACAGCAGATTGATCAGCGTACAGATGAGCGGAGGCATCACCACGCAGTAAAGAAAGATCCAGATATTCGTCTTCATCGGAATATAAGGTATACAGTAATAGCCTGCACTTCCTCCCATTGCCTCCAAAGTAAAGACCCGGCTCAGTGCAAATCCGATCAGGCCGCCGATCAGCCCTGCCGCAGCATAAGGCACAAGAATCATCGGATAGATATCCTTCTTTTTTACGCCCATGGCCAGCAGGGCGCCGATGGAAGGACTGTCCCTGTCGAGTGTGTGCTGCAGCTGGAGGTAGAAGATCAGGGAGATCATCACCAGAAGTCCGATCCCTGTTACTGCTCCCACGAACGAATAGGGTTTATTATCATCTCTGGCAGCGCCGATACGGTTATTATTCTCTTTTGGTATAAATTTAATGACATTATCCTTTTCCCCAAGGTCATGGATCAGGAATGTCCTTATCTCGTCATCTGTTTTTCCTTCAGGCAGCCGGTAAGCATACACACACATCTCCTTTGTATTTCTTCCGAGTTCCCCGAGAAATGCCTGCCAGGTCTTTTGCGTAACAAAAAGGATACCGAAGGCTCTGCTGTCAGAGCTGTAATCATCCATACCCTTTGAGGGTGAATCATAATCTGTTACGGAGCCGATCCCCGTCACCTGAAAGGTTCTTCCGGCAACGGACACCGCATCGGACACGCCTAC
>CAMUZQ010000108.1 GCA_947165275.1 uncultured Lachnospiraceae bacterium
CCGGTTCTGTATACGCAGCAGTCTCCGGATATGGTTCAGGCTCCGGTTCTGTATACGCAGCAGCCTCCGGATATGACTCTGGCTCCGGTTCTGTATATGCTGCCGGCTCCGGATATGACTCTGGCTCCGGTTCTGTATATGCTGCCGGCTCCGGATATGACTCTGACTCCGGTTCTGTATATGCTGCCGGCTCCGGATATGGTTCAGGTTCCGGCTCCGGCTCAGGTTCCCAATGTGCTGCAGGATATGGCCAGGGCCAGGGCTCTGTATGCGGCGCAGGATATGGCCAGGGGTCAGGCTCAGGTTCAGTATATGCGGTCTTCTCCTGATATGGCTCAGGTTCCGGCTCTGTATATGCAGTCTTCTCCTGATATGGCTCAGGTTCCGGCTCTGTATATGCAGTCTTCTCCTGATATGGTTCAGGTTCAGGCTCTGAATATGCAGTCTCCTCCTGATATGGCTCAGGTACCGGCTCTGCATATGCATAAGGTTCCGGCTCCTGCGCCGGTGCAGGCTCGGGCTGCATGGCCATCATGCCGGGATCGTTCATTATCCTCTGCTCAAGCCTCTGTTCCATATGATCGAGGTCTGAAGCTTCACCCGCAGTAAGCTCCTTCATCTCATCGGAATCATACGCCTCCGGCTCGAGCTTCAGTCTGGATATTGCATTTCCCGTAGGCTGGGGTCTTCCGTAATAGACTCCCTCGTCCCTTCTGCGCCTTCTTCTGCTGCGCCTTGCCTCCTCCTGCCTTATCTCGATATTGTCAACTATGCTTTCAGCAGCTTCCCTTGAGCTTTCCCTGATGAGCTTTAAGATGGATCTTCCCGTAAGCACGCCTATACATATTATCAGCACGGTGATCATTATGATGATCGTGCCGAACTGTCCCAAAGCCTCGGACATGAATGAATAAATATGCCCGGGGATCAGTCCGCCTCCACGTCTGTATTCCAGACCGTATCTGTAATACGGATCGCCGCCGAAGCTCTGTTTCCTTGTCTCGAAATCACCGCTCCAGGCCATGGCAAAAAACATTGCGGCTATTAGGAAGGATAGCCATATCATGACCGCCTTTATCACCGACTCGCTGTTTGAATGGTTGGCCACCAAAAGAACTACGGTGAAAAACAGTGCGAAAGGAAAGATGTAGGCAGTAGATCCGAATATACCAAAAAGCAAGGCTGCCACGGCATTACCCACAGCCCCTATGATCCCGAAATTAGCAAGAAATAAAAGCACGCACACAGCAAACAGTATAAGAATCCCCGCTTCAGCAGCAGGGCTGTAACCGTCGTTGCTCCTTCTTGATGGTCTTCTTTGAGGAAGACTTATATCCTTTTGCTTTGCAGCCTTTCCCTGTGTTTTTTTTGCAGCGGTACTCCTTTTGCTCTTTTTTGCCGAACCGCTCCCTGATGTTGTCTTCTTTGCCGATGTTCCTGTATTTTTACTTTTGCTTTTTGTAGTTCTCTTCTTCTTTGTTTCTGCCATTTATTACTTCACTTCGTCACGAAATGCCCGACTATGGCCACAATCCCCACTATCAGACAGTATATCGAAAAATAAATATATCTCTTTCTTCTGACTACTCCTATCATGAATTTGATCGCAAAATAACCGACTACAGCCGCTACTATCATGCCGATAATATAGGAAATTAACGTTTCGACCTCAAGAGAGGCTCCGACAGCATCCTTTATCTCAAGTATAGCCGCGCCCATTACAGCCGGTATAGACATGATGAATGAATACTTGACAGCCGTCTCCTTCTTTATGCCCAGCATAAGGCAGGCGGCTATTGTCGCGCCGCTCCTGGATATTCCCGGCACGGTAGCTATTCCCTGAGCCATACCTATCTCAAAGGCATCAAGATAAGTGATCTTTTTTATTCCCTTCCTTCCGTCTCCTATGCGGTCACAGATAAAAAGCAGGATGGAGGTGATGATGAGTCCGATCCCCGGTATGAGCAATGTCCCCGAGGCATATTCCACGAAATCCCTGTCAATATACCCCAGGATCCCGGTGGGTATCGTGCTGACCAGGATCAGCAGGACAAACCGTCTGTAGGCAGAGCTTAAGACTATGACGTCAGGCTCCCTGAATCTCCTGATGAAATCAGCGATTATGCCGAAAAACTCGATCACAAGCTTTACTATATCCTTCCAGAAAACTATGAATATGGCTATCAGAGTACCTATATGCAGAAGTACATCAAATAATAGCATTGAATCCCCTGTATCGGTTTCGATATGAAGCAGATTCTGGAATATGGCAAGATGCCCCGAAGACGAGATCGGAAGGAATTCCGCAAGTCCCTGGACTATCCCCATTAATATTGCCTGAAAGATATTCATTTATTCCCCTCTTTGTTAATATAATTTACCAGTCCACCGCTGTTTATGATCTCCTGCATGAAAGCAGGAAAAGGAGTACCCTGATATGATCTTCCTGTAGTAAGGTCTTCGATAATACCGCTGTCAAAATCGATCCTGACCTCATCCTCCGCGCTTATGCCCTGGGAAGCCTCCCTGCACTCGATGATGGGCAGACCGATGTTTATGGCATTCCTGAAAAATATCCTCGCAAAGGTCTCTGCTATCACGCAGGATACACCCGCCTCCTTTATGACGATGGGTGCATGCTCTCTGGATGAGCCGCATCCGAAATTCCTTCCGGCAACCATGATATCCCCGGCGCTGACCTTTTTCACGAACTCCGTATCTATATCCTCCATACAGTGCCGCGCAAGCTCCTTTTTGTCCTGTATCGCCAGATACCTTGCCGGGATTATGACATCTGTATCCACATTGTCTCCGTATTTGAAAACTCTTCCCTTTGCCTCCATCATGCCACCTCCATAGGATCAGCTATATAACCTTTAACAGCAGAAGAAGCGGCCACAGCCGGACTTGCAAGATAAACCTCGGAATCCACATGTCCCATGCGTCCTACGAAATTCCTGTTTGTAGTCGAAATGCATCTCTCGCCTGCAGCAAGTATTCCCATATATCCTCCGAGACAGGGACCGCAGGTAGGAGTTGATACTACAGCTCCGGCCTCTACGAAGGTCTTTATCAGTCCTTCCTCAAGCGCCTGAAGGTATATCTGCTGTGTCCCGGGTATCACTATACATCTGACTCCGTCAGCTACATAATGCCCTTTCATTATCTCCGCCGCTGCTCTCAGATCAGAGATCCTTCCGTTGGTACAGCTTCCTATGACCGCCTGATCTATCCTTATATTATCCCTGACCGACTCATCGATCGTCCTTGTATTTGAAGGCAGATGCGGATATGAGACTGTCGGTCTCAGAGTACTGAGATCTATGGTGTATTCCCCGGCATATTCGGCATCCTCATCCGCCTCGTATACCTTATAGGGTCTGTTTCCGTGAGCCTTCATATATTCGACGGTCATATCATCAACGGGGAAGATCCCGTTTTTCCCTCCGGCCTCTATGGCCATATTGGCTATAGTGAGCCTGTCGTCTATGTTAAGCTCCTTCAGTCCCTCTCCTGTAAACTCCATGGATCTGTATAAGGCTCCGTCAACGCCTATCATCCCTATGATATGAAGGATGAGATCCTTGCCTGACACATACTTCTGCTTCTTTCCGACTATATTGAACCTTATGGCCTCGGGAACCTTGAACCATGCCTTTCCGGTAGCCATCCCGGCAGCCATATCGGTTGAGCCCACTCCTGTGGAGAAGGCTCCCAGAGCCCCGTAGGTACAGGTATGTGAATCCGCGCCTATTATCAGATCCCCGGCTACAGTAAGCCCCGCCTCCGGAAGAAGCGCATGCTCTATACCCATTTTGCCCACGTCAAAATAATTCGTTATTTCATGAGAGGCGGCAAAATCCCTGCAGCATTTACAGTTCTCTGCCGACTTTATATCCTTGTTCGGTATGAAGTGATCCATGACAAGAGCGATCTTATCCCTGTCAAATACCCTGTCACTTTTAAACCCCTCCATGACGCGTATGGCGACAGGAGTGGTGATGTCATTGCCGAGCACAAGGTCCAGGGAAGCTTCTATCAGCTGTCCTGCCCTGACCTCCGCAAGACCGGCATGTGCTGCCAATATTTTCTGAGACATTGTCATTCCCATATTAATTCTCCTCTTAAAAACAACCTTAACCTGTGAATTTTATCATATAATACCGATATATGTAAACTTCACTGATCGAATAGATCGACTTTGGAAGGTGCACGAAAGGCCACTGCTGTCATGCTATGGATATGACCTTATAGTCCTGATCCTCCACGGCCTTTTTCAAAGCCTCATCAGGCACCTCTCCCTCAAGGCTTACCACGGCATTTCCCGCTTCATGACTCACCTCCGCAGTCTTTACGCCATCAAGGCTCTCCAGTGCCTTTTTCACCCTCATCTCACAGTGTCCGCACATCATCCCCTCGATTGAAAGCGTCCTTTTGGTCTCACTCATTGTCTTCTTTTCCTCCTCTGTAAAAAACTGTTTTATTTCTGACAGCTCCTGACCGGATGCTGATACCGCAGCCCGTGGTCTCTTCTTCCTGTCCCCGGATGCATCATATATATCAAAAAAATTCAGCCTCAAAGCATTGGTCACTACGCAGAAGCTGGACAGGCTCATCGCAGCCGCAGCAAACATCGGATTCAGCTTCCAGCCAAGCAGAGGCGTAAAAACTCCTGCTGCAAGCGGTATCCCCGTCACGTTATAAAAGAAAGCCCAGAACAGATTCTGATGAATATTTCTCAGGGCTGCCCGGCTTAATCTTACAGCAGCCGGCACATCGATAAGCCTGCTTTTCATAAGGACAACATCCGCCGCATCGATGGCCACATCAGTACCCGCCCCCACGGCAATGCCCGTATCGGCCCTGGTCAGGGCAGGGGCATCGTTTATGCCGTCACCGACCATGGCGACCCTGCCCTTTTCCTTTAATCTCCTGATGACTCCCTCCTTGCCGTCAGGGAGCACTCCCGCCACAACCTCCGAAACCCCGGCCTCCCGGCCTGCCGCTTTGGCTGTCCGCGCATTATCACCGGTGATCATTACTACACGGATCCCCATATTCTTAAGCTGACGCACAGCCTCAGGACTCTCCTCCCTGATCACATCAGCTACGGCTATGATCCCGATGAACTCCCCGTTCCTGGCAAATAAAAGAGGGGTCCTGCCTTCCTCTGATATCTGCTCCGTCCTCCTCCTTACATCCTCCGTCAGAGAGATCTTTTCATTTAAGAACCTGAAGCTTCCGCCGATAAGCTCTCCCTTATCATATAAGGCTGTCAGCCCGTTTCCCGGATGCTCTTTAAAATCAGTTACCTCACAGGCTTCGGTCTCAGACTCCTCTGCCTTTGCCGCTACGGCTTTTGCAAGGGGATGCCCGCTCCTTTTCTCAAGAGAGTATGCCAGCTTCAAAAGCTCTGATTCCTCCACTCCCCCGGCGGGTATGATATCCCTTACCACAGGCTCTCCGGCCGTGATCGTACCGGTTTTGTCAAGAGCTGCTATATCGGTCCTTCCGGTCTCTTCAAGGGCTGCAGCTGTTTTGAAAAGAATCCCGTTTCTGGCAGCCATGCCGTTCGCCACCATGATGGCTACGGGAGTGGCAAGCCCCAGAGAACAGGGGCAGCTTATGACGAGCACTGCAACAGCCCTTGTCAGCGCATCCCCGGCAGAAGCCCCGATCATTATCCAGACTGCAAAGGTTACTATGGCTATCCCTATCACTGCCGGAACAAAAACCCCCGAGACCCTGTCCGCAGTCTTTGCTATGGGAGCCTTGGTCGCTGCAGCGTCACTTACCATCTGTATGATCTGCGAGAGGGTCGTGTCCTCTCCCACACCTGTGGCTTTGCATCTGATATATCCGGACTGATTTACTGTTGCTGCGAAAACACTGTCTCCGGCCGTCTTGTCCACAGGTATGCTCTCTCCGGTAAGCGCTGCTTCATTTACCGCGCTTGAGCCCTCCTCCACCACGCCGTCGACCGGGATGCTCTCTCCGGGTCTCACAGCAAAGATATCTCCCTTTTTCACCTGCTCTGCAGGCACAGTGATCTCTATACCGTCTCTTATTACAGTCGCCGTCTTTGGCACAAGCCTGATAAGCTCCTTAAGGGCATCTGTGGTCCTGCCTTTCGAGCGCGCCTCAAGCATCTTTCCCACTGTTATAAGGGTAAGGATCATTGCCGCGGATTCAAAATAAAGATCCGACATGAGTTCCACGGCCCTCCCGGGCTCTCCGGCTGTATATGCCCCCGTCATGGCAAAAAGCACATAAAGACTCCAAAGAAAAGAGGTCATCGAACCAAGCGCCACCAGGGCATCCATATTGGGAGCAAGATGTATCATGCTCCTGAAGCCGTTAATAAAAAACCTCTGATTGATCACCATGATCATGGCTGTCAGGACAAGCTGGGCTATGCCTGAAGCCAGATGATTGCCGTCAAAAAAATGGGGGACCGGCCATCCCCACATCATATGTCCCATGGAAATATACATTAAAGGTATGAGAAGACATACCGAAGCGATGAGTCTCCTTCTCAATACGGGAGTCTCCCGGTCTTCAAGCGTCTCCACGCCGTCACCTGCGGCCCTTCCTTCAGCGCCCCTGGTTTTGACGGATGCACCATAGCCTGCTTTTTCCACGGCATTGATTATATCCTGAGAAGAAGCCGTACCCTCCACTCCCATGGCGCCCGTAAGAAGGCTCACCGAACACGTCTCCACTCCCGGCACAAGGGATACCGCCTTTTCAACTCTGGCACTGCATGCAGCGCAGCTCATTCCAGTCACAGTATATTGGGTC
>CAMUZQ010000109.1 GCA_947165275.1 uncultured Lachnospiraceae bacterium
TAAATCCGCCCATCTCGGCAGATTTTGCCTTGTACACTCCAAGGTTAGGATCGTCCTCACCCGTATTGCTTCCGCATCCGGTCATAACCGTGATCATTACTGCCAACAGCATCAATAATACTTTGGTCATTGTACTTTTTTTCATTCCCATCCCTCCTTCAGTATGATACATTATAATTTTTATTTATCCTACGGCTTCTCATTTATGGCTATCCCGTAATGCCTTGCCATGAGCGCTAGCTCAAGACGGCTGTGATAACCTGATTTCTGGAGCATATTAGTTATATGCATCTTGACGGTGGACTCCCCTATATTAAGCTTCCCTGCTATCTCTTTATTTGAAGCACCCGTCACCAGCTCCTTCAGGACATCCACCTCTCTTTCGGTAAATTCCGAGCTGACAGCATTTCCTATCGGTACTTCGATCTGTTCACTCGGATATACTGTCTCGCCCGCCATGACCCGGTCCATGATCTCAAGCATAGGCTGTTCCTGGATCTCCTTCTGCCAGAAACCCTCAACTCCTATTTCCTTCGCCCTTTTTTCATATGACAACTCCGGCATGGATGTCACGATTATAATCTTTACATCCGGCTTCAGGCTTTTTATCTTTTCTGCGGCATTAAGTCCGCTCATGCTTCCCGGAATGAGCACATCCATGAGCACAAGGTCTGCATCATGCTTTTCCACATATCTGACAGCCTGTACTGCCGTGGGAAACGATGCAGCAAGCATATACCCTTCCGCCCTCTCCACAGTGCTCTCAAATATCTCACGTATCATGCGAAAATCCTCAGCTATAACCACCTTATATTGCACGCCTTCCTCCTGCTTCCTCCACCTTCCGCCTCAGGTTCTCGAGTCCGCCCTTTGGCTCTATCCTGCCTCCCGGAGCTTCCCCGGCATTTTTCAGACTCAGGATATACTCATCTCCTGTCTCCGACACGGCGATCGTTATCTCGCTTCCGTTCGTATGCTTGAGTGTATTGCTTATCTGCGCTGATACTGCAGCATCCACTATCGGTATAAGCTCACCCTCCTTCGGAAGCTCTCCGATAATATTAAGCCTGATGCCCATAAGGTCTGCTTCCTTAGAGATCACATAATAAGGCAGCTCCCATTTCTCCGGCTCGTCATAAATAAGATGCCTCACATTATCCTGCCAGAATTCCAGCATACGTTTCTTATCCACGCTGTCCGGAGCATACAGATACCTTTTTGCAATAAGTATGCTCTGTCCGATATTGTCATGGAGAGCTGTTTTAAGGGTGACGTATCCTGTCATCAACTATCCTTCTCCTTATGCTTACAGCCCATATCAGGATCATGGTAATATAAGCAAATGCCGGTATGTGATGGAGCTTTATTATTGATACCGGTATCATACAGGTAACGATACCCAAAATGAAAAGCCCTGCAAATATGAACATTATTTTCTTATTTGCAAAGCTTATGCGTTCCATTGCACTGTCCTCACCTGTCTGCGTTCCCACATCGGGCTTCTTTTTTATGATAAACAAAAAAAGGGGGTATAACTACCCCCAAAAGTCTAGTACACCGAATAATAAATTTCTGGTACATTCACGCAGGATGATTGTTCATATGCAATGAAGCCGAATGAGGCAATGCGGGCATTGCCGATTGAGGGTGAAGCGGCATATGCGTGCCTGCTCACCTGACAGTACAAATGCTTTTTTATCTTTCTGTCGGATCTTCATGACCCGGAAGCATCTGTGGAGATTCAATTTCCACAACCTCGATCTTCTTCCTTCGTCCAAAAAAGTTCTTCACAGGTTCTTTGACCTTTTCATCCACGCCCTGCTTTATTATTTTTTTCAGGATATTCATGGCTTCGGCATATGATTTTTTTCGCAGCTCTTTACGTGTCATCGAAACATCTGCATTCAGCAGGTAGTTTTTTGTTATGGCAGCCATCCGAAGTGTTGTAAGCGCATTCACTGTTCCCTGTACAGCAGAGGCAGCAACGATTCCCAGTGCTTTTCCCAATGCTCCTTCTGTCACCATTGGAATGAGTTCCTCTATATCCATATCCTCTAAACTTCCCGCAAGCAGAGTCATGGAAAGAACTCTGATATAGATCCGGAATACCTGTACATTACTTGGTCTGAAGCCACAGATCTCGACAATTCTCTTTATCAGTGAGAAATTTGCAGATGCCATTCCAAGCATATCATATACGGAATTCTGGGATACCGCGGTTATTATGAATATCTTTCTTGCCGTGTCAAATATCTCTCTGTTCAACTCCGGAGTGATCTTCCGGTCAAAAAACTCTATCAGCTTATCATCCGTTTCATCCTGAAGATTCAGATACCCCTTGACTTCTTCCTGTTCCTGCGGGGTCAGTTCCACATTTTCAAGCAGGTTATCGACAAGCCTTTTGCACCACTTCTTACGGGCGGTTCCGTCTGCGTTATGAAGCTTCTCAAGAGAAAAAACAGGGGCAAAGAATACCCCCACCAACGGATAGACTATCCCTCCCAGTACTACGACTGCTATAAGAACATAAAACAGGATTTCAAGAACAAAATGTACCCTGCCGAGTCTTTCTCCTATCTCCAGTGCGTTACTCACAAGCCCCATCACGACAAGGATGATGAGAGATATGAATAATACAATGGTCCACGAGCTCGTACGTTGTGTACTTTTAGTTTTCATTTTCCATCCCTGATACTTTCATACCGTCTTACTATGTAAGCAATTTTGTCACGGTGCTATCGGTTTTGTTTATCTCATCCGTCCCCCGGGCAAGCTCGATACCAAGCCTCACAGGCGCCTCCTTAAGGAAAGAACTCATCAGATGCGGCAGATAGACCTCCTCTGACGGATGCCGGTGCTGTCAGCAACTCATGCTTCGCATTCGTTGGACAGTACCTGGCTCCTTACAGCTGTAGACATTATTCTGTTATGGTTTTGATCCTTGCAAGCTTCTTTTCAAGAGCCTTTACCTGTGCCTTGAGCTCCTTGATCTGAGCCTTCTGTTCTGCAAGCTTATTTAATTTAGCCTCAGATACAGTTGATTTCTTCTTTACTGCTGCATCTTTTGTCACTTCATCTGTCTTTTTTTCTTCAGCTTTTTTTGCTGAGGTTGATTTTTTCGCAGCTGTATTTTTTGTTGCTGTTTTCTTTTTTTCAGCTGTTTTTTTTGCTGAAGCTGTTTTCTTTGCACCGGCTGCTTTTGTCGTTGTCTTGGATGCAGCTGCTTTTGTTGCTGCAGTTTTCCTTGTTGCCATTCTCATTTCTCCTTAAAAAATCATTATTTTTCATGTTGCAAAACACTTGTGATATTATGACACAACAAATCTGATTCGTCTATTTTTTTCGGTCAGATTTATATTTTTTAAGCTTTGGGGATTTTATTATTCCTTTATTTCTTTCCATTGGCTGATTTCCTGAACTCAACGGTATATAATGATATACAGCCTTTGTTCCGGACCGGCCTTATGACAGAAATATGATGCGGGATAAGATCAAATGAAAGTTGAGGAAACGGATATGCCGAAAAACAGGACGAATTCAAGACTTAATGATGCGATAAATGATGTGAATGCCGTATACTCAGGAAAAGATCCTTCCGGCCTGTATGCAAAGGTCAATGAAGCCTCATCTGCCCTCAGTCTCCTCACTGATCCGTATTATGAGCAGAATTCTCTTCTTACGGACGAAGATATAGAGAGTATTCTTAAGGCCTATGACAATCTGCTCACCGCCTGTGATAACTATATCCGAAGCGCCGCAAAATCACCCTCTAAGGGTTATGAAAAGGGCCGGATCCACTGCATAAAAGCCCTGAGGGGAATAATTACGGAAGATATGCTCTCCTTAAATGAAGCAACAGGAGTTACCGGAACCGAACGCACACTGCTGGGACTCATACAGCAGGGACGATCGATAAAGGCCGCTGTGGATGACCCGGCAACAGTAAATACCGTAGGCGGTTCCATGAGCGCCCGTATTCCCATACGCCTGAAGCTTGAGGATGGGACAGTTGAGGAAGGCTTCTTTACCGAAAACAGTGTTCTTATGAATTATACTGACAAAATGGAACAGCTTAAGAGAAACTGTCTGAAAAAACACGGTCAGGAAAGCATTTCTTATGAAATGGCAGACCGGATCCTTTCCCACGATTACGATGAGATGAGCGTATTTTACAGCGCAAACCATTCAGCGGTAAAAGCAATGCGCGATCCGGAATCAAAAGAAAACGCAGTAAATAATCTCCCGTCCTTCATGAATGTCACAGGCCCTTATTTAACCCTTATGACCAGGCCTATGCTGGAAGCGGTGATGAAAGATCCGGCTGATAATGAGACTCTGGAGCTTCGAAAAAATCTCATTGATGTCATAAAGGATGTCGACAGCTATACCAGCTTCTACAGGGTTAATGTATTCTCTGCCCAATTACCGGTTGGCGAAAACATAGATAAGCGGAATGCCGCCATGAGCACGGTTGCAAACTATCTCGGACTCGGAAATATCATAGCGGGAGCCAGACCTCTCGAGGTAAGGATCGGCAATGAAACTAAGACCGGAACCTTCCAGCAGAAGGCCGCCGGATCAGATATGGGACGTCTTAAAGCTGATGATGAGATTCTGGAGATAGGAAGACAATATGAAATGAATAACTACGAGGCTGTAAATTCTCCGGAATTAAAGAAGCAGCTTTCAGACCTTATGGCTTTGGACTATATATGCGGAAACACTGACCGCCATCTCGGAAATATGCTATATCAGACTGAAAAGCTAAACGGAAAGATCCGGATAAAGGGTATAAAGGGGATCGATAACGATATGTCTTTCGGGAACAAGCTGACTTCTCTCAATTCATCCTCCGCAAAGATGGTTAATCCCGAGGATATGTGTATAATGCGCCGGATCACAGCCGAAAGGATACTGGATCTTTCGGCTGACAAGCTTGATCTTCTGCTGAAGGATATGAATTTCACTGAGAACGAGTTAAAAAGCTGTCATGAAAGACTTAAGAGTCTTCAGGACAAGCTGAAGCTTGATATGGGAATACAGAATGAGAAAGGCATAAAAGCCGTAAGTCCCGGCAGGATACTTGTTGTCGATGATGAGAAGTTTAAGGATTATCCCATCGAAAGCCTCGGTGTAAATGAGCCGAAAAAAAAGAACCGCAACTATTTTGATAAATTCAGGGAAATTCCTAAAATCATCAATGCAAAGCTGAGATACGAAAATCTCGCAAAGCAGGAGAAAAAAATAAAATATGTGGATGCCACGGCAGAAAGCGGAACCTTGAATTTTGTCTCGAAGGATACAAGGACGGACATCGACATCGAAAAGACAGCTGAAAAACTCAGGACAGCCCGGGAAAGCTTTGACAGACTCGGAAGCAAGTGGTTCAGTAAAGATACAGCCCACTATCAGTGGATGAAGCAGTCTGTGAAGCAGCTTGCTCAGAAGTTTGACGATCTGAGGAGGTCTGATCCCCGGAGCGGAGTCGTAGAGATCCCCAAGGCTGAAGCTATCCGGATTGAGGCTTTGTTCCGCCAGATCAGCCTTTCAAGCGCCAACTATGAAAAAACCCATCCGAATCCGCGCACTTCGAGCGGAAAGAATCGTCTGGCTGCCGCAAGGGCACTGAAAAACCTTAAGGTGGTAAACGGAAGTGAAATGAAAAATGATATCAAAGCAAATGAAGGAATGGATCATGTTAAAATAACCACACTGAATGATCTCATTGCGATCGACAACCCTGCACATAAAGCTTTGAATACAAAAAAAGAGAGAAAAAGGAGCAGATCCGTCACCATCCAAAATACAAAGAGAGAATTATCTCCATAAAGCAGGCTGCACGGTTAAGATCACGCTCATGTCATCTCCCTTTCATACGATATCCGCTTCCTTGCATCCGGTTACAGAGATCAGGTGATCCGGTGCAGGTTCAATCCGGAATCCCACCTTGCCGGCGCTTACAAAAACTCTGTCATATTGTGTCTCAGTCTCATGGATTCAAGTCCCCTGCAGTGTTCAGACCCCGGTCACCTTTATCTGACAGGATCTCATAGTCTCTAAAGCCGCCTCATGCTTTTCAGGTGTAACCCCTGCACAACAGGAAGCATCTACGCTTATCTCTGTCTCCGGCATGGCCGCTTTAAGAAGAAGCGCATTAGATACCACACATATATCAGTACAAAGACCGATCAACTCAATGGATATTTCCTCTTTTTCAGATATTTCCCGGATAATATTCACAAGCTCTGTCGATCCGAACGTGGGCTTATTGACGATCACAGCCTCTTTCACCGCCTCTGCAACGGTCGCATCCAGCTCCCATCCCGAAGTACCTTCTATGCAATGTTCCACTGGAAGATTCCGTCCTTCCTGCGTAGTAAGATAATCCTTTTGATGTGTATCTCTTGTAACAAAGATGTTCTCTTTTTCATATTCCCTGATCTTGTCTACGACTGCAGGAACTATTGACACAGCCTCCTTCGTTCCGAGTGCTCCGTCCACAAAGTCTTTCTGCATATCAACAACAACCAGAATTTTTCTCATTTCAGATCCTCCGTATATAACTGACCTGTTCCAAAACATTTGTGATATTATGCCATAACTCGCTTGTTTCGTCCAATTATACTGTCTGCAGCAGCCGGATACTCTGTTGATTTCCGGGATCCGGGGTTTGAAATTATCAGGACAGGCATCCCATTATGCCGCACATGCCTGGCTCCATCATCATGTCGGAACCCCTTATTTATGGTATAATATATAATCTGAAGGGTCATGATGGAGTTAGATGTGATATGAAAGA
>CAMUZQ010000110.1 GCA_947165275.1 uncultured Lachnospiraceae bacterium
TCCGTCCCTGTACCACCACCTGCCGCTTAAGCTGCGATGCCTCATAATTGCTGGCGAGACTCGTCAGCTTCTTGATCAGGTCATTGGATTTCTTCTCCGTGATAAACTTCGAGGACTGTATCGCATCCACCAGGAGCTTCAGTTCCGCTATCTCGAACTGTTTCTTTCCTACATGATAGGAATAGCTGCGCCCGTTCTTTTCCCCGATCACATCTATCCCAAGGACTCTCAGAGCCTCCAGATCGTCATACAGGCTCTTCCGGTCAGCGGTGACACCGTAGCCCTCCAGTGCCCTCTGAATCTCCGGCATCGTGATATGATGCTCATCGTCGGTCTTCTCCGTCATGATACGGCTCAAATAATACAGTTTCAGCTTCTGATTGGTTCCCTTCGGCATGATGTATACCTCCCTATAGGTTTTCTCGATTTTACCACAATTCAGGCGGCTTTACATCATTTAGTGGGAAAATTATCGTACACTTTTGCAGTTCGTCTATTGCATATCCGAGTCACCCTTGCACTGCTCATAATATGCACAGGTCATACATACGACCGGCGCTCTTGCTCTCCTCGATCACCGTGTAAGGGCTGTTTGCCACATAGCCAATCTTGCCCAGACCTTTAAGCTCAACACGGATTGCCTCCTTGTCATACTCATTGTCAGGCTCCTTGATCAGCTTTACCTTCATTCCCTTCTTAAGAAAATCGCTGCCAAGGTAATGATTCATTCCGGTAATGGTGAAATATACTTCTTTCATGGCCTTACCCACCTTTCTGTTGCGGATCGTTTTTTGCTATGATACAAGTATGCATCTTAAGGTGTCCGATAAACACACCTCTAAACCGCCATTTTCTCGAACGTATGTATCATTTACAGTGCTATGATCCCGTTTTAATCCCGTTTTAATCCGGTTTTGAGCATAAAAATAGCGGGTAGCCACGCCGAAACGCAGCTACCCGTTATTCAGATCATAAACACCCGCTTTTCCATGTTTGTATCAAGACTTGCAAGTTCAACCTTAACATCATCCAGCGTAAAGGGGAGCACGTCAGTATTATCTTCACTTCCACATACCTTTTTAAGAACCGGGCTGGAAGCGATCACCTTTTTCCTGATATTCTCATCATCAACAAACCGTACCCTTCCATCGATCCTTATCCACTGGGTTGTATCTCTATCAGCAACAGTAAGCTCAATATACGGATTTTCCAAAAGTTCCCGATAAGTCTCCTGATTTCTCATTACGTCAAACCATAGCTTTCCGTTTTCTTCATACTTAAACTCAAACGGCTTTACCTTTGGTTTTCCGTCTCTGCCGATAACTCCTATATACTGCATAGGGTATCTTTCAAGCATACTTACAACATCATCCAGACCCTGTCTGTTCATTCCGTTACCACCATCACTCTTCCAACCCGTCTTTCCTTGATACCTGGATATTCTCCGTCTACGTACCCCAAAAGGACAAAGCACTTACACTCCATATTTTCAGGTACGTTCCATTTTTTGAGATATTCAAGTCCCTCCGGCATCATAAAGGTTTCCTCGCCTCTTGCCACAATGCAGGAAGCTATTCCAAGATCATATGCTTCGAGCACCATGTTCTCGGCACAACAGAACGCGTCCGGGATATTATAGAGAAATCCTTTCTGCGCAAATACGGCAATGACCGTCGGAGCCCCGTAAAAACCGCTCTTAATTGTCGGGTCATCTATCAGTGAGGGCTGATCGGCAGATACGTATCCTCCGGCTAACTTATCTCTTCTCATGCATCCGGCATTCAGTCTCCCGATTTTCTCCACAAGTTCCCTGTCATTCATGACCACCAGCATGCTCCGCTGACCGCCGCCGGCATTTGGGGCATACAGACCGGCTTCAATGATCTTATTAAGGTCTTCCTCATTTAACCTCTGATCCGTGTACTTTCTAATAGAGCGTCGCTCCTTCATGATATCCAGAATCTCTTTACTCATGCTCCCATCTCTCCTTCCACATCTGCCCAGCACTGAGGATCCTCAGCATAAAAGTCTCCATAGGTTCCCTTAGCCACGGCAGGACATCCCCTGCACCATGCAAGCAGCCTGCACTTGCTGCACTTAGTGAACCTATCATAGTCACGGTATTTTTCCATCTGCTTAATCCATAAATCTTTCAGCCGGTCTTCAAATACGTTTCCTACCTTACTGTCTGCCACTCTTCTGCATGCATAGACTTCACCCGTGGGAAGTATCGTAATATGACAGTTTCCGCAATTGCACCCGCCGTATATCATGCCTTCTTTTGCAGTTTCCGGAATTTTGAAATCTCCGGTCTCATACTGATACAGTGTCCAAAGATGATCCTTGCGGTTAAAATACGTAACACACTCCGGATCATTCTCATATTCTTTATATTTCTTATCACAGGCTTTAAGAAGTTCCCTGTATTCCATGGGACTTATACCTGTGCTCTTCTCATCACTTGTAGGGACATACCTTGCAAATGCAAAGACGTCCGCTTTTGCCTTTACAACAGTGTCTATGATGTCCGGAACCTCTTTTATATTCACGGAGGATACTGTTGTCATCACCACCGCCGTAATTCCGGCATTCCTTATCATCCCGATCTTTTCGATCGTCTCGTCGAAAGACCCCGGCTTTCTGAACCAGTCATGTGTCTGCCTCATTCCGTCAATCGAAAGCTGGTACTTATCACATCCGCATTCTTTTAATCTTTTCAGGTTTTCATCCGTTAAATGAAATGGATTCCCCAATATGGTAAAGGGAATGGATTTTACTTTTAACAGTTCCATCAATTTCCAGAAGTCAGGATGAAGGATCGGGTCACCACCTGTAATGTAAAAATACGGTAGCCTTCCATAGGTTCTGCAGAACTCCTCCGCATTCTTCACTACCTGTTGCATTTCATCCCATGACATGCTGTCCAGCTTCTTGCATGAATTCTCCGCAAATATATAGCAGTGCTTGCAGCGCTGGTCGCATTCTTCCGTAATATGCCATTGAAATGCAAAATACTGACCCATGGATCCTTCCTCCCGTTCTGAAAAATCTTTTACTTTGAAGCTCCGCAGGCACTGCCACAAGCAGATGCAGGCTTCTCCTCAGGTGCCGATGCACCGCAGGCTGATGCAGGTGCTTCCTCGGGTGCAGATGCCCCACATGCTGATGCAGGTGCTTCTTCGGGCTTTGCTGCTCCGCATGCCGTCCCACATGCTGCCGAAGCCTTCTGATCTTCACTCTCGTTCCATCCGGATAAATTCGTAAGTGCCATAATGTCCTTCCTTTCCGCAGTTTTCTGCTGTGTATGTTTGATTTACAAGAATACTTTAACAGCAAAAACCTGTACTGTGAAATGAATATATGTTATTATTTATAAATATATGGAATAAATCAAGGGGAGTCCCGATATGAACACTTCGCAGCTTGAATGCTTCATCAGCCTGGCCGGTACCTTAAACTATATGAAGACATCCGAACAATTAGGTCTCACACAGCCTGCTGTTACAAAGCAGATCCAGTCATTGGAAACAGAACTGGGATGTAAGCTTTTCAGCAGAACTACAAGATCTGTTACTCTTACAAAGGTCGGTGCAGCCTTCCTTAAGGATGCCAATACCATGATAGATACCTTCTATCGTTCCAGGGAACGGATATCAAGTTTTCAGAAAAGAGAAAGACATTCTCTCAGGATCGGATATATGGATCCTCATGCACTTAATCTTATAAGCAAGATCCTTAAGCCCTTGCTGATATCGAATCCCAATGTCATTCCGGAGTTTTCCAATGATCAGACAGACGCAAACCTAAGCCGTCTTGTAAATAATCAGCTGGATGTCATCATAGGCATGAAGGATGCGAAATTTACCGATCCTGACATATCCTTTACCATGCTCCATGATGAATACTTTGTCTGTGCCATGCACAAGGATCATCCTTTAGCCGGGGCGATCAAAAAAAGGAAGAATAAGACGATAACAACCGATGATCTTTGGGAATACCGTCAGATAATATCCATCCCGCCTTATCTTCTGGGAAACTTCTTTTCTCGCGGCAGACACATTGTACCGGTAAATGATGATCTGGATAATGCCATATGTTCCAACGCTAACGAAGCATACGGACTTCTTCTTTCCGGTTTTGGATATGCTTTCCTTCCCGAGCATGAGATCATGAAGCACCCGGATATTGTCACTTTTAAGTGGGCACAGTCCCCGCATGCGCCTTTCGGTATCTACAGCAAGACAAGCGCACTAAAAGATAAATCATCATCGGAGTACGTTTTTATTATGAACGCAAAAGAGCTTTATAAAATATAAAATGACGGGCAGAGACGCCAAAACGCAGCTACCCGCCTGTGTCTTTTTCATTTTTCTGACTCAGTACCTATATCTTCGCTTCTCATCTCCCACTGTAGTCCGCTCAGAATGGCCGGAGCAAAGTATGGTTTGGTCAGGGAGCGTAAATATCTGACGGATGATACTTCTTTGCAGATCATCTGCGTTACCTCCCGGGTACTGATAATTCCCGATACTGCCCTTGAATATCGTATCTCCGACAAAAGCCACATGATCTGCCTCAGAATAGAACATCACAGAATCTGTCGTATGTCCCGGCACGTATATGACCTTGAGAGCAAAGTCCGGATCCGCATCAAGCGAAACAACGTCTCCGTCGTTCAAGTACTCTACATCTCTCACAATGATGGGCGGACCGCACAGAGCTGACAGATTCTTCCTCGCATCAAGCAGATACTCATCTGACCTCCGATGTGCACATACCGGAATACCAAGTGCATCCCTGATCTCATCCACTGCTCCCGTATGGTCAAAATGTCCGTGCGTCAGCAGTATCTTTTCTATCGTCCAGCCTTTTTCTCTGATCAGCTCGAGGAGCCGACCTGCCTGTGCCCCGGGATCAATGATGAATCCGTGCTTCGTCCTGTCATCTATATAGAAAAAACAGTTTTCCTCAAAATATCCCTTTACGGGAACTTCAGCTATCATAATCTCACCTTATCCTGCACCCGTCGGGTCCGCAGCTCATGCCCTGCTCCATGACGGGCTCAGCCTCTTCCATGGCTTTCATGATCGTTGCTTTCATGCCTTCCGTGCTCTGCGCACCCGAGATCCCATACTTCCCGACCACAAAGAACGGCACCGCATGGACTCCGTTCCTCGATGCTTCCCGTTCATCAAGAAGTACCTCGTCCCTGTACTTATCCGTATCAAGAACATCTTTTACCTCTATGGCATCAAGCCCGCATTCCTCACCGATCCTCTGTAGAAGCTCCTTATCAGCCAGCTCCTTATTATCTGTAAAATATGCCTTAAAGAGAGCCTCTATCACACGATCCGCAAGTGCAGGATCATTCTTACTCTGCGCAAGCTTTGTCAGCCGGTGGGCATCCATCGTATTGGTAAACAGTGTGGTCGCATATCTAAAATCCAGTCCTTCCGCTATTCCCATCTGAGATATATGTTCAATGGTCTGTCCTGCTTCATCCATGGATATCCCATATTTATGCGCAAACCTCGTCTGTGTATCTCCCGTTGCATGTTCTCCGGCAGTCGGATCCAGCTGAAATGCCTTCATCTCAATCTCTACGTCCTTAAGCTCCGGTATCTCTGCTATCGCTTTCTTAAGTCTTGCCTCTCCTATATAACAGTAAGGGCATGCATAATCTGACCAATACGTAATCTTCATGACCTGTCACTCCTTTCGTGCTTAATAGAACCTGTTCTATTGTTTCTGATTGACAGTATATCGAACATGTTCTATAATGTCAAGAGAAAAATAAAACAGGTTCTAAAAAGGAGCACAAATGGCTAACAGATCAGGACGCCCGGCAAAGGGCGATGAATTAAACAGTAAAGAAAAGATCATAGATACAACCGTTTCCCTTATAAAAAAGAAAGGTGCCGATGCAGTCACAGTACGGGATGTTTGCAAGGAAGCCGGACTTTCCATCGGGACCTTCTATCACTATTTCCGTGATAAAGATGATCTTATGATGTACTTCTTAAGAGAGACCTCTTTTGATTCTTTTAAGCTGAAAACCCCGGTATCTGACATTGCGGGCAGGATCAGCGAACTGTACATGCATCTGATCCATAAATATATTGACCTGGGCCTTGATTTCATGAAGAGCTTCTATTCCACCGGTAACCGGTCACTTTCTGCATACATGGGAGAGGTGGACGGAGCATTTGCCCCCGGAACGGTTATGGCAAGATGCGAAACGGAGATGAACACCGCCTTAGACAACGGATACCTAAAGTCCGGTTCCGATATACATCTGATCTGTACGGACATCTGTACCATTGTTAAGGGCTGCGTCTTTGAATGGTGTTTAAGCGATGGCGGCATGGATATCGAATCCACGCTTCACCGCATCCTGGATCTTTATCTTGAAAACCACAAAAATAACGGGTAGCCAGTCCCGACCTGTGCACACCCTCCTCATCAATGAGTGCGATGCCCTGTGCGCCTTTGTTGACCCAGCAGTTCATCTTCTCATTCCAAAGTTCCAGCGAAGCACAGGCTGTCGCATCGGGTCTCTGGGCATAGATCAGCATCTGACTTTGCCTGATAAATATTTCAATCAATACCAGTCATGCTTTTCGTTTCGATCCAACACTGAAATCTGCTCCATTTCA
>CAMUZQ010000111.1 GCA_947165275.1 uncultured Lachnospiraceae bacterium
CAAGAATCGTATTTGACCAGGCGACCAGCTTGCTGGTCGGCGTGTCCGGCAAAGCCGGATTTTTGCGGATGATTTCCGATTTTGTCCGCAAAAAGTCATAGCTTATGGTCGTTGGTTTGAATGTCTTAATGATAGCATAAAAGGATCAGCCTGTTAATCAGCGCATATACGGAGAGGAGGAGCCGGCTGCTTTTGATCACAGAGCTGCCGGAGGGCGCATAACAGCCTTATGTCAGGCGTGAAATTGACTTTATCATGGCGCAGTCCTATAGTTATCTGAAGGTTAATGATTATGAAAAGAAGCAGAAATATCGCCGGGAAAATCGCATTCATTATTGGACTTGTGGAGATCATCGCTATGATGATCCTCTTTCTTGTGATGAATCATAATCTTACGAGGATCCTTGAGTCCAAGGCGATACATGATATGAATGTCATAGCCAGAGACAGGGCTATGATAGTGGAGACTTATATTAATGACTGTGTGGATTTCCTGAACGGCTATGCAAAGGCAACGGAAAACAGGGAGGTCCTTGAGCATCCTGAAGATCCTGAATATATAAAGGCTTCAAGGGATTATACCGAACTGTATGCCGAGGACTATGATGATATCGAGGGGCTCTATGTTGCCAGATGGGATACCTATGTGCTGGCACATACGAATCCTGATTCTCTGGATCAGACCTTCAGGGATGAGGAATCTGCCAAAGCTCTGGAGAATATGATACGTGAGGAGGGAAGACCCTTTTGTACAGGCATAGTGCTGGCTCCCGTCACCAAGAATATGGTTATCCCGGTATATGCTCCCATTTACGATAAAGAGGGTGAGGCCTTAGGCTTCGCAGGCGCGGCATTTTATTCAGATATGCTGGTGGATAAGCTGAATGCTCTCAATGACGAGGAAATGTCCGGGGTAGGGTACTCATTGATAAATGCAGCCACGGGCATTTACATATTTGATGATGATCTGTCTCTTGCGGGGACAGAGTGCAAGGATGAGGCTCTTTTGGACTGCACGGCGAAGCTCAGATCCGGAGAGATGAATGGCGGCGATCTGAGCTATTCTACCAGTGACCAGGTAGTCTGCTGCTATTACATGGCTGACAGGGACTGGGTATTTGTGATACGTGATTCGAAGGATGATATCTTTGGCGTGGTGAATACGGTGAGGATATGGCTTGTCATCATATGCCTGGTGATCACCGCAGTGATGGTGATCATATGCATGTCAAGCGTCAACCGTCAGATGGCTCCCATGAAAACCATAAATAAGGCAATAGAGCGGCTTAAGGCCAATGATTTCAGTAAGGATCCTCTTATAGATGAATACTGTAACCGTGAGGACGAGTTCGGCACCATATCAACTGCTGTAAAAGAACTTCACTCTGTGCTCGCAAATCAGTACGAGCTCTTCTTTGAGATGCTTGAGAGCCAGTCTGTGGGAACTCTGGTCCTCGAGAGCGAAGACGAGAGGATCGTTATGATAAACCATATGGCACTGGAGCTTTTTGATCTCGCAGGAGTCGATCGCGACAAGCTTCAGATACATGACATCAGGGCGCAATTCGATGCTGAAGAGAATGAGCATATAAAGGAATATCTCGATCAGGTACGGAATACCAACAGTGAGGTGAGCTTTGAGGAAAGAGTAAATCATGGGGACGGTTCCTCCCTGGTCCTGCTTGCGCATGCAAAGGGGGTTATGCTTTCCAATGCTCTCAGGGTTATAATCGTATCTCTTACAGATATCACCGAGCAGAAAAAGCTGGAAGAGAGCCTGCAGATACTGTCTGAGACAGATTTCCTTACCTCCATCTGCAACCGCCGCAGCGGCGAGTATCGTATAGGAGAAAACATGAAGGAGGAACAGTTCGGGATGTTCTGTCTCTTCGATGTGGATAAGTTCAAATATGTCAATGATACCTACGGACATGCCGCAGGTGATGCCCTGCTTGTGGGTATAGCGAAGACCATGAAGAAGACCTTCCGTACATCGGATATCCTGATACGCCTCGGGGGAGATGAATTTGTAGTTTTCGCTACCGGTATACAGGATACGACTCTGGGAAGCAGGGTGCTCGACAGGTTCATCGGAAATATAGTCTCGATGGATATTCCCGAGCTCCAGGGACACAGGATAACGATAAGCCTTGGAGCTGTGATCGTGACTGCTCCGGAGAGCTTCTCTTCCATGTATGAAAAAGCTGATTCACTTATGTACAGCGTAAAGAAAAAAGAAGGGAATGCCTATGTCTTTTTTGAGGATTGAGAGTTCCTCCGGAGTTTCACATTGCATGGCTTTTTCCGGCATTTCCTCCTTAATTAGTCAAAAGTATAAAATAGAAGCGGCTTGTACTCAATTGAACTAGTGTCCTGACACGTTCTTATTCGAACTAATTGCTTGTCTGATTTCCATATGCCGCGTTGTCGTTGGTCGCCGGTGCCCGCACCGGCTCCCGCCTCCGCCTTGCATATGAAAACCATCCTGCACAATTAGTTCAGAAATGAACGTGTCAGTACACTAGGTCTTGTAGTATGGTATCAAAACTTAAAAGTTATGACACCGTTACACTAATAGCGTATTTATGCGGGATTGGTGAAACGGTGTTTTTTTACAATAGTCACATTATGACACTTTTTTGAGGGGATGATGTGATAAAATGGAATATGGATTAGTATACATACCGCAACTCAAGAGAGGTATATCATGGGAAAGCCTGTATCGAAAAACGCTCAGAAAAGTAAGGAAACAGTCTTCAACGTCAGCAATGAGCTGAAGGAAGCAGAGGTATGGAGAAATAAACCGGGATCGGGAAAAGAAGATCCGCTCCAGAAGGAAAAGCAGTCCTATTTAGATCAGATGATATTGGCATCGAAAGATGACAACCTGAAGCTGATACATATAGCGGAAAGGAAGCTCAAAAACGTAAACAAGGCGGATTTCAATCCTTATAAGCCGCCGAAGGAGTTCTCTCAGAAGCTGCCGGCCGGCTCAAAGGACAAGAGGTGGGCTGCTATCGAAAAGAAAAAGGTGGAGGCTGCAAAAGACACCTTTGACAGTGCGGATCTTTGCACCGTGAGAGAACTTGAGGCGATGAATAATTACGTCATGTCGGGAGGACATAAAAATATCAGTTCTGCCGTTGTCGCCGAGGGTTCTGAGCTTAAGGAAGCCTTGGATTATGTCCTGGACATGAATATTGATCTCTCCACCATAACCGATGATTATATCTCAAATCATGCGGCTGATATGTATGAATATGTGCAGAAATTAAATGATATTGACAGCTATGTAAAGAGCATGCCGGGAAACTTTGCTTCTTTAAGGGAAGAGGAGTTTCTGGAATTACAATGCCGGCTTAGGACAAGGAAAAGCCTTGAGAAATATCTTGTTTCGCATATGCAGCTGCACGGGGTGGATCTGAATAAAGATGTAAAAAAGGGAAAATTCGGGGTCAGCTTAAGGCATGAGGCAAGTGACAAAAAGCTTGACAAGAATGGAAAAGCCGCCAAAAAGAAGCTTAAGAATGCGCTCAAAACCGGAAACCAGAGGGACAGGGATGCGCTTGTTGCAGGCCTTCAGGCGCAGGCCGGGGAAAAGGCAAGGCTTTATACGGAAAGCAAAAAATACAATTCAAAAGAGGAGCTTGCTGAGATCGATGCGCTGCTAAATTCAAACCGTGAATTGTATAAGCATTACGGTGCTGAGATAAAAAAAGCCTATAGTGAGATAAAGAAGATATTGTCCTTAAGGGACGAGGAGCTTGAAATACAGAGGCTTAATCTTAAGAACTACGGCAAGGGAACCACATCCAAAGAGAAGAAGCATCTTAAGGAGCTGGAAAAATGCAATGCGCGTCTTGATGTCATGACAGGCGGCTTAAGCAGCTATAAGGAATTCCTTTACTGCATCACCGGCAAAAGCAGGAGCGGCATGGTATCGAAGAAAACCGCTGAATATCTGCAGGAGGCGGGACAGGAGGACATGATGGAGCTGCTTCGATTCCTTACGCTTGGAAGCTACATTAAGCAGGCTTCGCATACAGAGCAGAGGATAGAAAAGAAGAGAAGGATGGCGGAATTAAGCAGGAAAAAGGATGATCCTAAGGCTCTTGCTGAGATCCAAAAGCTAAAGAAGGAGCTTGAGCTCCAGCCGGAAACAGTCTATATAGAAAACGCTGATCAGCTGCTCATTAGACGCGCTGAATATATGGAAAGAGGAAAAAGAGCAAAAGAGCTTGAAGGATTACTCGATAAAAGAAAAGAACAGATCCGTAACAGCGAATTTGTAAAAAAATACGTAAAGGACAATCATCTGAATAAAACTGAGAGGGATCGTCTTACCGCTCTGATTTTTGATCCTCTAAACAAGCATGATGACAAATCTTTGGAATTTATGCGCATCGCGTATTTATACCAGCCGTATGTGGAAAAACAATCAGAAGAAAAAGAGGTTATAAGAGAATATACCGTTCCGGAAAAGGTGCGGAAGGAGGTCGTGGAAAAGGGTATCATGCCGATGCTTAATCGCATGATATCCATGACACCGGAAAAAATGAGGGCACTTAAATGCCCGGAAAATCCCAACCTGGAAGATCCTTCGTTCTGGGACAATTATTCCCTGCTGCTGCACGGCTTTTCTATGGAAGATTTTAAGATAGTATTGGACAGATGGGACATAAAGCTTACAAAAGAGGAGAATGCAAGACTGATGGCATTTTCCAAGACAGCTGAGGACCTTAAGGATGATTATGTCTCAGCTTTGAAGGATAAGTGGGATCCCAACCGTCTGCTTTGTGATCAGTTTTTTATTCAAAATGGCGTGAAAATATATGATGATCTAGTCATGGGCAAAGCAAAAGACACTGAAGCGGAACGGGTTGTCTCAAGGTTTTTATTTGATAACTGTAAGATATCTGCAAAAAAGAACATGGAGTCGGATCTGAATAACGAGCTGCTTTTAATTGCGGGCGGCTTCGATGAAAAGATCAACGCAAAGGAGCTGGAGCCGGGAGAATTATTCGATCTTCAGCTTAAACGGTTTACCGTTTTGCCAAAGGTCAGCGAGCTTCTGGAATCAAGTGAGGATCGTTTAAGAAAGATAAATGAAAAGGAGGAAAAGCTTAAAAAGGCAGGCAGGCAGAAGGAATTTACTGCAAAGGATAAGGCGGAAAAGGAACGGCTTGAGAAGGAGGCAGGCTATCTTAAGAAAGCAGAAGGATGGCTGAGAGGCGGTTATTATGTAGACGTGCCTGACAGTAAGGTGCGTGAATTCTTAAAGAAAAACGGGATCGAAACTGAGAGCTATGAGGAGCGTCTTGCAAAGTGGAAAAAGAAAAAGGCACCTTCAGCTTCGAAGAAGGATGAGAAAAAGAACGGAAAGAAGGAGAGCGAAAAGCCGAAAAAGACTGTCGAAACGACGAAGAAGACGGTAGAAACACCAAAGAAGACTGCAGGGACTACGAAGAATACCGGAAAGCAGGATACCGGAGAAAATAAACTAAAGACCGGGAAAAAGAACACGGAAAAGGACAGGAAGTCTGAACAGCCGCTGAATATAATAAACGAAAACACTATCATTGAAGAGCCTGAGGCCGAAGAAGGCGGGATAATCAAGGTAAAAAGGATTAAAAACGAAAGAACGGCTCTGGCAAAGAAGGCTCTTCTTATTGATGCGCAGAAATACAGTAACCAGAATAAAAAGATAAAGCCCGTTAAGCTTGTGCCGAAAAATGGGTATGATATCGATATCACACCGAAATTCAATTATGAGGTTCAGGGAACGAATAACTGCTATGCCTGCTCCGGCGCCGCAATATTTAACCAGTTCATCATGAATAAGGATGGAAAGCTGGCACTTCCCTTCGGTCAGATGGACCTGAGGGCTTATAAGCCAAAATTACGAAGCTTTGAGGAATTCAAGGCGGTTATGAGCAATGTAATGGATAATGAAGAGGAGGTCTGGGAGGAGGAGGATCTCCAGAGCCTGTATGATGAATATGAGCGGCACATTGAGAGCTTTACCGGAGAGAAAAAGGAGACCACGGGAAATATCTTCGAGCTTGCTGATTTCTTCATCACAAAAAGAGATGACCTGATGGTAAACCGGATGACCTTCTCAACGCCCATGTCAAAGGATAAAGTGAAAGTTAACGGGAAGCTGGTTCCAAAGACCAAAGCCCAGAAGGAAGAGGAGAAGCTCCTCTATGAGAACCAGAAGGACATATTCCTGGATCAGGTGGCGAAGGTACTGGAAACCGGGAATATGGTATCGATACTTACCCATACAGACGGGATAGACCACTACAGGACCATAGCCGGCATAAACGGGAGGGATCTTAAGGTTTATGATTCGTTAGGCGGAGACTATTATTATCTGCCGGTGGATGAACTGCTGGAACGCCGGAAAGAAGGAAACACGGTGGAGATCACGTGGCTGTCCGAGATAAAAAACGAGCAGGATATCTTAAATGAGCATTCGGAGCTTACCTACGATGCTGAGGAGGGCTTTGAGAACCGGGACGCTACCGTGGAATATGCCCTGAATCTGGGCCAGACAAACGGAGTCCTGGTAAAGAAAACCTCAAGAGAGGTTGAATATGCAGGCTATATTCCAAAGAGGGGAAGGAAG
>CAMUZQ010000112.1 GCA_947165275.1 uncultured Lachnospiraceae bacterium
GAGTCACCATGGTGTTCATACCGGCACTCACCACCTTTGCCATATCCACGATGCTCGGAGGCTCCAAGATACTGCTCATAGGCAATGTCATAGAGCAGGAGTTCACACTGACCTATGACTGGAATCTGGGGGCAGGGCTGTCTATAGTGCTCATGGTATTCATAGTCGTAAATATGGTCGTATCCGTCATGGCGGAAAGAGATGACTCATCGGAAAAGAGATCCGTGAGGAGGATCATATCACACACTGCCGGCTCTGATGCGGGAGCGGGAAGGGAGGAGAGATGAGGACAAAGCTCGAGAAGATATATATGGGCATCATTTTCGTGTTCATGTATGCGCCGATCCTCACACTTATCATTCTTTCCTTCAACAGCAGCAAGTCCAGAGCCAGATGGGGAGGCTTTACCTTTCAGTGGTATATCAATCTGATAAATGACAACAGCGTGCTGAATGCAATGGCAAATACGCTCATCATCGCGCTGGTATCCACGGTATTTGCGACAGTCATAGGGACGATTACCTGTGTGGGACTGATGGGACTTAAGAGACGCAGCAGGACGGTAATCATGGGAATTACCAATATCCCCATGATCAATGCGGATATAGTTACCGGCATATCGCTCATGCTGCTCTTTAAGGTGCTGCATTTTGAGACGGGCTTCATCACAGTGCTGCTTGCGCATATCACATTTAACATTCCCTATGTGATGCTGTCGGTGATGCCGAGGATGAAGACCATCAATCCCAACATCTATGAGGCCGCACTGGATCTCGGGGCCGAGCCCTTTTATGCTTTCAGGAAGAGCGTGCTGCCTGACCTGATGCCGTCTGTCATAGCCGGGGCACTCATGGCCTTTACCATGTCGATAGATGACTTTATCATCACATACTTTACCAAGGGCTCCGGCTTCGACACCATATCCACAAAGATATACAACGAGGTCAAAAGAGGTATACAGCCTGAGATATATGCACTCTCGTCGATCATCTTTGTCATCGTGCTCATACTGCTTTTTGCTTATTCAAGACTGCGCCGGACGCAGACGTGGGCGGGTAAGAGTATAGCGCAGGTCAAGACCGGGGAAAAAGCAGTCGGGAGGAGAATCGTAATCCTTGCAGGTGCTCTTTCCTGCATTGTACTGCTTGTCGTGTATTTTGGAGGAATACTTGCAAAGAAGAACCGTCAGCTCTTCGTATATAATGCCGGAGAATACATAGATCCCGAGGTGATCGATATATTCGAGGCCGAGACCGGTATCGATGTGGTGTATGATGAGTTTGATACACCGGAGATCATGTATGCAAAGCTTGCGCAGGATGACAGGGCCTATGATGCGATCTGTGCCAGTGACCACATGATCCCGAAGCTGATAGAGCGTGGCATGCTCCGGGAGCTAGATCTTAAGGCAATACCGAACAGAAAATACATAGGGGAACAGTATATGGAGGTATCCAGAGCCTTCGATCCGGAAAATATCTATTCGATACCCTACTTCTGGGGCACCATGGGGATACTTTACAATAAGTCCATGGTAAAGGAGCCTGTCACAAGCTGGGATATCCTGTGGGATGAAAGGTACAAGGGGCAGATCCTCATGCAGGATGCCATAAGGGAACTCTTTGCGGTGGCTCTTAAGAGGAACGGCTGCTCGATAAATTCAACAGATCCCGCAGAGCTTGAGAAGGCAGCAGATGATCTGATAAAACAGAAGCCTTTGGTGCAGGCCTATGTCATCGATCAGGCAAGAGACAAGATGATAGGCGGTGAGGCTGCGCTTGCAGTCATGTACTCCGGGGAGGTCCTGTATACCCAGATAGAGAATCCGGATCTTGAATACTCGGTGCCGGAGGAAGGGTCAAACGTCTGGATGGACAGCTGGCTGGTGGCAAAGCATGCAAGGAATCCCGAGGCTGCCATGAAATGGATCGATTTTATGTGCAGACCGGATATAGCACTTATGAATTTTGATTACATTACCTATTCCACTCCGAATGAAGCCGTAAGGGAAATGATAGAGGATGAGGATATAAAAAATTCGGAGGTTGTATTTCCCGATGACAGCATTCTTAAGAGGTGTGAAAGCGCTACCTATCTGGGGGAGGACGTCGAGGCACTGTACAACGAGCTGTGGAAGAAGATAAAATCGGCGGAATAAATGAAGGATCGAAAAAGGAAAAGGACCAGAGGGAAGCTGCTGCATAGTGAAAATGCGAAAAAGGCAGCACTGTTCGCCGCGTTTGGGGCACTCATGTATCTCAAGGGAAGGATCGTGCCGAAATATGCGGATGATTATCCATACTCCTTTAAGTGGGATCCCCGTTACGGAAATCTGACAAGGGGAGTGCGGAGGTATCAAAGAGTGAAGAGCCTGAAGGATCTGCTTAGATCACAGGCTGCCCATTATAAAAACTGGGATGGGCGGGTGCTGGCGGATTTTCTGGTACAGCTCAATCTGATGAAGGATGATAAGCGATACTTCGATGCGATCAATACGGCAGTGATCCTTGGCCAGCTGCTCCTGTGCGGAAGCCTTGGCAGGGGGAAGCGGACCGGACTCAAGGATATGTCCTTCCGGGAGGTTCTCCTTCTTACGGCGGGCTTTTGGCATTGTACGCCCCATCTGATAGCCACCTGCTTCTGGCTTACAGGATCGGTGACCTACCTCTGGACCGGATTTATCGACACACTCTATCTTCTGCCCTATGCCCTGCACTATCATGATGACGGTTTTTCCTTTCCGGCACCTGCCGCGGCTGTACTCGGACTTGCAGCAGGATGTTCGACGGAGGTCGGTGCCGGCGGATCTATCATGCTTTCCGGCATGGAGCTGATCCGATCCCTGCGGGAGAAGCAGACCTCAGGCTGGATGCTTGCCGGAGTGCTGGGAGCATGTACAGGATTGGCTCTGCTGCTTTTGGCTCCGGGAAACCGGATCAAGTTCCGGCTGGAGGCAGAGATGAGCGACACACTGCCGGAAAATATGGAGGAAAGACTGCCGGGGTATGTACCCCCGGAGGTTATCTATACTCCGACCATGTTCAGGCTGTGGTTCTTAGAAGGCTTCCTTCCGACGATCTTAAGGGAGCTGCCTCTTTCGGTGCCGGTGCTTTTGTATTTTATGCAGACTGATCGCAGGACAGCCGAGGCGACGCAATATATCCTTGCTCTTGAGGCGGCGGCACTGGCGATCCCGACGGTGATGATGCTCTCACCGGAGTATCCCAGACGTGCTACCTACCCCTCCGTGCTTTTTAAGCTCTCCGCCGCGATAAAGGCAATGGAGCATATCGACATACCGGCTTTTTCGGAGTGGAGCAGCACAGGCAGACTGGCAGGTATGGCAGCAGCCTTTGCTATGGCTGTAAATATCATTTCCAGTCTGATCGTTGACGCGGATTTTCATTGTCAGCACAGGGATCAGGTGGAGACGATCCTGAAGAACCGGGGAAAGGATGTCATTCATCTGAAGGATGTCCGGCTGCCGGTACCCTACAGCCTCCTGGCAGGTGACCGGTCGGTCACCTGGGATGTAGCCCTGGGACTCGGCTATGAAGACAGGGAAGATCCTTACAACAGAGCCGCAGCAGCCTACTATGGGGCAGACAGTATTGCCTGCGATATTTCACCCGACACACACGGCTTTGACCCCGGCAAGGGTAAGGGGAATTGGGATAATATCCTGTTAAGTCTGGTGGACCCGCTAAAAAGCTTTTTCCGCGTGCTGTGCGAACTGCTCCGGGGAGATAAATGGCCGGCTTCGCGGAAGAAAGACGATCAAAAAGCAGGATGGATGGAGAATGAATACAAATGTCCGATAATCTGATCTCGGTTTTTAAGGCGAATGCGGATCGCTTGGGGGAGCATACCGCTATTGACGATCCGGCCACGGGAGTGAAGCTGACCTATAAAGAGCTCGATCTTCTCTCAGGTCGGATCGCATCAAAGCTTAAGGAAAAGGGTGTGGGGAAGGGCAACATGGTTCCGATCATCCTGTCAGACAGCACGGATTACATCGCAGCCATCATCGGTGTCATGAAGCTCGGGGCTGCGGCGGTTACGTTAAGTGCCTCCTTTCCGGAGGAGAGAGTTAAGTATATATATAAGGACTGCGGAGCCGGGGCAGTGGTCGGTGACGGGTTTACGGAAGATGTTCGGAAGTATCCGCCTTTCACGGAAAAAATAACTCTTTCAGAGGATGATCCCGCCCTGGCAATCTATACCTCAGGCTCTACAGGCACCCCAAAGGGTGTATTGGTGGGTCACGGTGCCCTGTTTGCAGGGAGTCAGAGAGTCATTAAAGCAACCGGTATGAAGCAGGAGGATGTATTCGGTGCAGGGGCGAATTTTAATTTTATAGGGGCTGTTAAATTTCTCTTCTGTGCCATAAGCCTGGGAATGACTGTCATTCCGATCCTGCCGGAGATCCTGAACGATCCGGATGAGCTTGCGGAGGTCTTATCAGAGTATCAGGTGACGGTCTGTTTTATCAGTCCGAAGGTCCTAAGGTACTTTAAGCCGAAGAGCAAGGCTCTCAGACTGGTCGTTACTGCCGGAGAGCGTTTAAGCGGCGTTTATTCGGATGAATACCACATCGAAAATATGTATGGCAGTACGGAGCTCGGTGGAGGTTTGTTTTCATTTCCGCTTGACCGTTCCTATGACAATACCCCTATCGGGGTGCCCATGGAGGGGATTTCGGCATATATACTGAATGCCGACGGTGAGGAGGCGGAGGAAGGGGAGCTTTGTATCGCCGTAGCCATGGCTTTGGGCTATATAAACCTCCCGGAGGAAAGTGAAAGGGTATTTGTAAAAAATCCCTTTCAGGACAGGGACGGTCATCCGAAGCTGTGCCGGACCGGGGATATCGTGAGGCGTCTTGAGGACGGGAATATCCTCTACTTAAACCGGAAGGACTGGATGGTACAGATCAACGGTCAGCGTGTGGAGCCCGGAGAGGTGGAGGCAGTGCTCAGAAGGATGCCGGACATTATCGAAGCGGCTGTGACAGGTCACACGGATACCCGCGGCAATGTCTCCCTGGCGGCGTACTATGTTTCGGATCGGCATATAACGGCGGCTGCGCTGCGGGATTTCTTAGGGGAATATCTGCCGGAATATATGATCCCGCGGTACTTTATCCCCATGGAGAAGCTGCCGTTAAATCCCAGCGGGAAGCTTGACCGCAAGGCTCTTCCGGAGCCTGATACTTCCTTCAGGGAGGTTCCCTATGAGGCTCCTGCAGGTCAGGCGGAGTATAAGCTCTGTCAGGTCTTTGAGGAGGTGCTGGGTCTTAAGAGGGGGAGCGTCGGCAGGAATGACGACTTTTTCCTGATAGGAGGGGATTCCATACGGGCGATAGAGGTCATGATGAGGGCAGACCTTAAGGGCTTAAGTGCCAGGATGATCTATCAGGAAAAAACTGCACGCAGGATCGCAGAGGCTCTTGCAGGGCAGAAAACCGGAGATCCGGAAGCATATGAAGAGGAGGCGCGCTTAATGCGTCTTCCCGCCACACTGAGGCAGGAGAGGATCTTCCAATATCTGGCAGAAAATCCCGCTTCAGCGGCTTTTAATCTTGCCGG
The DNA here is from genome assembly GCA_947165275.1 of uncultured Lachnospiraceae bacterium. GTDB lineage: Bacteria > Bacillota > Clostridia > Lachnospirales > Lachnospiraceae > NK4A144. Next base: position 5,589 of record CAMUZQ010000112.1, read on the forward strand.
TCTGTACTACATGGGCACAGGGCTTGACGCCGAAAGGCTGGCACGGGCAGTGGATGAGACCATTAAAAATCATCCGGCGTTATGTACCGTTTTTGATCATGATGAGAACGGGAATATCATTCAGTATATCCATCCCGATCTTCCGGAAAAAACCGGGATACGGGAGGTGAGCGAAGAGGAGCTTGAGGCTTTTCAAACTGCACCTTTGCAGATTTTCACTTCTTTCAGGGCACCGCTCGTCCGCTCCATGATCCTTTGTTGCGGTGATGAAAGATATTTCTATACGGAAGTGCTGCATGTGCTCTTTGATGCCGGCTCCATCGGAGTGGTCTTAAGTGATATCGCCAGAGCATACAGGGGAGAGGAGCTATCCCGGGATCATTATTACAGCTATATTCGAAGAGAGTGTGAGATACGGGGGACTGAGACCTTTAAAAGCTCCGAAAGATACTTTGCGGAGCTTCTTAAGGGAAAGGACTGGTGCGCTTATCCCAAGGTGGACTTTGCCGGGACGGATGCCCCTTACGGACAGGATTCGGGGAGAGACATCACCCGTGCTTATATCGTCTGTGAGAATTTCATGACCGTAGAGGAGATGGCTCAGGCGGAAAGGAATACGGGATGCTCCCGGAATGTCCTCTCCGTAGCGGCAGTCATGAAAGCCCTGAGGGAATACTGCTTAAAGGAAGAGATCAGGATTGACGTTGTCCATCATAACAGGCTGGAAAAGGAATATCTGGACACTGTGGGACCGCTGTACAGGATACTTCCTGTGGCGGTGGATCTAAGGGAGTATCCTGATGACAGGGATCTGCTTATGGAGGTGAACCGACAGGTGATCGATGGCGCAGCCAAAAGCCCCGGAGATCCCGCGGCGGGAGACGCGGTGTCGTGCAAGGATG
>CAMUZQ010000113.1 GCA_947165275.1 uncultured Lachnospiraceae bacterium
TAGCGTCTTTTAATTAACTACACCAAATGCTTGCCTGCTCACCTGATAGCACATTGTCAAAAGGAACGGTTCTTTTTGACAACTTCATATCTTACCGGTATAAATCCCGATATGGAATTTGTTATATATACCCTTGATTTTAAGGTCGCGGCCTCAATGAGGGATATCCTGAGACGTTACGGGATAACTGATGTCAATATAATACAGATAGCGGTCTCAAGACTCACATCCAGGAATGTGTTTGAGAACCAGCCCGCCCCGTGGATCATCACGGCATCCGCTGAAGATTAAAGGATATTCTCCTCCTTTTTAAGCACAACATTCGTATAGGCGTAAGGTATCTCGATTCCTGCATCCTGCAGAGCTTCGAAAACGCGGGTATTGATATCATCCTTAACGACCTCGGTTGCGGCAGCAGGCTTATAATATACAGTTACCGCCATGATGAGCGCACTGTCAGCAAGCTCCAGAAAATACACCGGGGGATAGGACATATCCCCTTCCTTGCTCCTCTTTCCCGGCTCGGAATACGGCGAGGATATAACGGCTTCCATTATTACCCTCTTTACCTTTTCAAGATCCGAATCATAACCTACCGGGAATTTGAAAAGATTTGACCGGTCCACATAGTCAAAGCTGTAATTAACAACCGCTACGTTGTTTATTTTACTGTTCGGTATGACCACGCGCAGGGTATCTATACGAACGATGACCACATGGTGCATTGTGATCGACTCCACTATACCGACGGTCCCGTCCTCAAGCTCTATGCGGTCGCCTATGTCGAAAGGTTTATATATGCTTATAAGGAAGCCGGCCAGCATGTCCTTTATTATATCCTGTCCGGCGAAGCCCACTACGGCTGTTAAACGGCGGCGCTTCCAAGTATTGACTTCCTTATACTGTCTCCTGCCAGGGGAATAATGATCGCTACGATTATGATGGCAGCGTTTATCACTCCCTCAAGAAAGATCAGGTGTGTTTTCTTACCCCTTTTTTTCCTTAAATATCTGAAAAAACTTTTATTAAGACGCCTTAATAAGGAGGTGAGGGATATAAGAATTACAAGATAAAACACGTATATCAGCAATCCCAGACCGAAAAGCCCAAGGTTATATATAACGCTGTCCGTCATGTAGGGACGCAGGGTCTCAGGAATTATCCTAGTCAAAAAACCGTTTACCATGCCTGTACTCATGCCGCTCTCCTGCATATTGATATAGTCTCGTTATAGTTTAACCCCAACTGCCAAACACTTCAAGTATGAACCATGGCAGGGGAAGGAGTTTGCAGGCCGTTATTTCCTTTCCGCATGCATGCCTTTTTTGTTTTCATACATATTATTGTCCGCGCGCTTAAAGACGTTGACGGCTCCCGCATCCTTGCTGCTGTCATATGTGGCGTAGCCGATCGCTGCCGAAACAGCTTCCCAGGGAGAAAGGGCTTTATTCTCCGACAGGGCCATAAGCTCATTGTTGAATTCTTCTACGAGCGAATCTATATTTTCCAGATCATGGCCTCTTAGAATTATGGCAAATTCGTCTCCTCCTATCCTGAAGACCGGAGAGTGTGAAAATATTCTGCAGACTATCCGACAGATAGCCCTGATGGCATCATTGCCTTTTTCGTGGCCGTAAGTATCATTGATGACCTTAAGGAAATTAAGGTCGACGATAACTATCCCAAAATCGGTATTGCCAAGCTGGAGCTCCCATTCAAGCTTTTTGATCTCATTGTCGTAGGCAGTCTTGTTTCTGATGCCTGTAAGCGAATCTCTGGTTGCGAGTACCTCAAGCCGGGAGTTTTTATTCTGCATATCACTGATCTTCTTATCCATAGCTATCAGATCGGAGGCATAAACCCTGATATCCTCAACCATGGAGATGATGGAATCTGACAGGGACTCGATTTCATCATGAGTATGTATATCCGGATCATCCATCACAAGCTCCGCTACAGGAGCGCGTCTCCGGCACTTGTCCTCTATTTTTTCTGTTGCGTTTTCAAGATTCCGGATGGGATGGACGATGCGCCTGTCATACCATCTGTTGAGGGCCATGACCAGAATGAAGCCGGCTATGAAAGCAACTATAAATGTCGCAAGGGCATAGGTATAGGCGGCTTTATAGATGTCATCAATGAGAATATCCCCGCATATCACCGCGACAGGCTCTCCCCTGCTGTTTATAAGAGGGCGGATGGCAGTGTATATTTTCCCGAAATCAGTGTCGTTCCTGAAATAAGTGACCTTTGTATCCTTATCCATGCGCTCCAAATACTGAATCGCCACTTCCTTGGGGTAAGCATCGCCTGTGTAATTACCGAGGTCAGTCAGCCCGTCAGTACCGTCCGCTTTGCCCCATTAGGTATACGCCGCAAAGACATCCATCATGTTATCCGGCGGATCCGTTTTCAGCGGCTCAATGATATATATATAATACAGATCATGGGTTTCCTTGAAATCATTGGCCAGTATCTGTAGCTCATTGTACTTGTCCGATTTGACTCCGGTGCGCATACATTCTTCGAGATCGTCAACGTCTATGCACCTGCTCAGAAAGTTGATGGCATCACCGGCGTAGTTCTGATATCTGCTTATCATATCCCTTCTGTATATATCAAAGCACAATAAGCCCACTGAAAGCGATATTAATACTACTATGATTATGCTGATACGTATCAGTGATTTTTTCAGGGAATTGCTTGTTTTTTTCATGCTTTTCATGCCAGTGTCCCCTGTGTGAAGGGGAAGGTCCTGTCCCAATCAGCGCCGCTTTATTATCAATACCGGCCGCCAGTCATCATATGGTTATAAATTAACATGTTCTTTTTCTTTTTTCAATTTGAAGCTTTTTTCCTGTCCTAAAACCAATCTGTTCATCCTCTCCTTTTTATGTGATAATCATAGTAAACGATAATGATTCGGAGTGATTTTTTGAGGTTTAATCATGGATCAGGACAATATACACACAAAAGGAACAAACTCTATGGATCAGGACGGTTTCAAACCCAATCATGACATAGACTGGGGGATAGAGCGAAAGAAGCCGGATCGCACCCGGCTGATTATATTGACAGTTATTTTGACAGTTATCATCATAGCGGGTGGTATAGCAGCCTCTGTATTTACATATTTCAGTAAAAAAGAACCTCCGGCGAAAGCTGACAATTCAACGGACACAGAGGATTACTGGGATCCCGATGAAACGGAGCCGGATGATCTGTTCGTCACCGGAACGGAACCTGACGGAGTTTCTTTTCTTGATTTCTGTAATGACAGCGAGCTTACGGAATGGTTTGACCATCTCGAGGAAAATCCTCCCGTAAAGCTTGAATACACAGTATTCGGAGAAGCCCCCTATGAAATGACGTTTACTGATATGGCGCTGATCCTTGAGACAGCAAAAGCCCTGCTCACTGTGAAGATCGGGGAAGAGACCGATTTTGACCCGGATACGGTAGCAGACGGAACCGGGCAGGGATTTCTTTTCACCATGGAGGACGGATCGGACAAGTGGATAATGTTTGACATGGGTACCTTCAGATGGAAGGGAGGAGCCCGGCATAAGATCGCGGACTACGGAGAGCTTCCGGATATGACATCCAGGCTGTACGAAGAGGGCCACCATGAGTACGATTATATCTACGCCGATAATGATGCCTTTTATACCAGGTACTATGATCTTTATGAAACCGGCTGGAAAAGCGAGGAGCTGCCCTTCGGAGGCGTCGGGATATATATGGATAGATCCGGTTATTCCCCCTTTGTCACTATCAGACGTATCCTGGGCGAGGACGGAGATCCCGCAGATTATCTTACAGATACGCTCAAGGATACCGTAGTAAAGGAGCTGGTCGCAGGCGGGAACAAGGTTGACAGGATAAGCCCGGTGGAATATGTCAAAAAAAAGGACGCCGCAACGGGCGAGCTGTGGTCAAGGCCGCAGCTTTGCATAGACCTGACGGACCCCGACGGCGGCAAGGTAAGACTGATACTGCTTTTAAGCCGCTACACGGATAATATGGTTGATCAGAGTGTGCTGGTACAGTTCTCTGCCGCCTATAATTCTGAGGATGACAAAGAGAAAGAGACAGTGATGCAGGCTTTCAACACGGCGGTCGGCGAATTCTATATTAAAAGCGCCCGGGATTATGAAAAGGGAGATACGAAGCCCGGCGAGCCTCTCTTCACATTCTGCAATGATGAAAAGCTCAATGAATGGTACGACAGGGCCCTCAGTGATCCTCCGGAGCTCGTATACACCGCAGATGTCTGGTACAACGGATATGACGAGGAGACTGTGGTACGGGTCATGAAGGCCCTCAAAACAGTACGTATAGGGGATGTATCCGCCAAAGCTGCCGGCGCATCCGGCAGGCGGATATATGATTTCGTAGATCCCGAGACCGGAGAGCCGGTGGACTTCACGTTCTTCAAGGACACCTTTTTTTATGACGGAATAAGCTATGACGTCCTTGACTGGGGCGATCTCGATGACATTGACATGAAAAAGCTTGGAAGAAAAACAGGCAATTGAAGCCCCGCAATGAAGGAAGGCTGTGTGAGCTCCACGGGAGTATCTGTCGCCGTAATGTACACAGACATCCTCCCGTGGCCACTTAAAATCACTTACTGCGGTATGCCGGCAGATCAGTCCTTATCAGTTTTTGAACGGCAAATAAGGAACCAGCGCACCGGCAAGCTGAGGTATCGGCATTGAATGCAGCCATATATGCCCCGGTCCCGTAATGACGGTATTGAACAGACCTTCTCCGCCAAACAGGGCGTTCTTGATGCCGGGTACGGTCCTGATATCGATCGAACATGTGGAATCCATGGCAGCAAGATAGCCTGTATCTACTATAATGCTCTGACCGGCTTCAAGATCATATTCCTTGCAGTATCCGTCAAACTCCAGGAATGCCATTCCCTGTCCAGAAAGCTTCTGCATAATAAACCCTTCACCGCCGAAAAATCCGCTGCCTACTTTCTTCTGGAAGAAAATATCAAGATCGACCCCTGCTTCACACGCGAGGAATGCATTCTTCTGGGCAACGATATCATGTCCGGGACTGACCTGGAACGCCCTTATCGACCCCGGAACATTTGAAGTGAAAGCAATCGTTCCCGGACCGCCTTCTGCCGTGTAGTGATTCAGGAACAGCGTCTCACCGGAAAATGCCCTGCCGAGCAGCTTCCCTACTCCTCCGCTTTTTGTTTCCATCTTCATGTTGGGAGACATCCATGCCATAGCTCCCCCCTCACATGTGATCATTTCCCCGTTATCCAGCTCACAGATAACAATCGGTAACGGTTCTCCTTCAATAGAATAACGCATAAAATTGTAGCCTCCTTTCCTTCTTTACCGGCATTCCTGCCCACCTGTTAAACTTTATTATATGCAGGAAACCGGAAGATTTCAATTAAACCCTGAACCTGCTGCTCCAGTCTGCTTCTCCAATCTGCTGCTTCGGTCTGCTGCTCCGGTCCTCAAGGTTTAAACCTGATGCGCTAAAGATAAGCCTCAAACCGACTGGTCTCTTCATCGGTAAAGCCCTGGTACACCGAATAATAATTAACTGGCACATTCGCTTGTCTGATTGCCCATATGCTGCTTCATCCTCAATCGGCAATGCCCGCATTGCCTCATTCGGCTTCATTGCATATGAACAATCATCCTGCGTGAATGTACCAGAAATTTATTATTCGGTGTACTAGGTGGGCGATGAAGAGGATGTGAAGGAAATGAAGATGAGGCTGATAAAGATCGATAATAAGACAATCTATTCGCTTGTCTCCGGAGTCATGTGCCTTTTAACAATTTTTGCCATTACAGTATCGGTGAAAAATGATATTTTCAGAGATTCAATGTACATGGCAAGAATTGTCGTATGAAAACAGTCTTTCAAAACCCGGAAATTAGTCAACCCCTTTTTGGTTTTGGTGAGGTCGCATTAATCGTCTTAAATGCGGGAGACGGTTAATGCGGCTTTTTTTGTGAGATTACTCCGAAAATGATACGAACCAGTAACTATTTCATTTTAACGGACTTTTAACACTTTTATATGTAAAATATCTGTCAGGTGTTGGAACTACTCAGCATTATGAAAGGAGCAGCTATGAAAGCAGATAAGATTATTAAAAATGCAAAAATCTTCACATCGAACAAGGACAGCCTGCGGGCTACTGCCCTTGCGGTAAAGGATGGCAAATTTGTTTATGTCGGCGATGATGCCGGTCTTT
>CAMUZQ010000114.1 GCA_947165275.1 uncultured Lachnospiraceae bacterium
TCATTTCCGATAAACTCTGTCCCCGATTCCATCACTTCCGTTCTCAAATAATCTATTTCCCTGTTATATCTGCCTTTCATTTCTTATCTCAAAGCTGCCTTGTAAAAAGGTTCAATGATCATTCTGTTTGTTGATGTCCTGATCTGACACTTATTTCCCTGCTCCCGCGGTAAGTCCCTTAACAAGATACTTCCTGAAAAAAGGATATGAGATAATGACCGGAGCAATAATTACAACTGCCAACGCCATTCTGAAGGATTCAGAGGGCACCTTGGACAGCGCACCACCGGAAATACCCTCGTTTGAAGTTAAAGCAGCAGCACTCCTTCCAAGATTATAAAGTACATACTGGAGAGTATAATAATGCCTGTGATTTGAATCGGTATATAACAGGTTCTCATACCAGCTGTTCCAATAACCAAAGGCCTCGAATATACCCACCGTTATGAGTATCGGCCGTGACAGGGGCAGCACGAACTGAAAATATATCCTGTAGGTCGAAGCCCCGTCTATCCTGGCGGCCTCAAGTATCTCTCCGGGAATATTATTCTTAAAATATGTACGCATGACTATTATATACCAGCTTGAACATGCTGTCGGCAGTATAAGCGCAAAAAGTGTATTCTTAAGACCGAATATCTGTGTATTAACGGCATATGAAGCCGCAAGTCCGCCTCCAAAGAACATCGGCAACATGATAAGTGCCGTATAGAGCCTTCGAAGCCCGAAATCATTCTGACTGATCGCATAAGCCATCGTGCTTATGAGTATCAGAGACAAAATAGTTCCCACCACAGTGATAAGAGCCGTTATTCCAAAGGAATTGAGGATATGTTCGGTACTTCGTCCCAGATATCTGTAGGCATCCGCAGACCATTCTTTTGCGATAAACCGGTATCCGTTCTTTGCTATCGAAGCCTCGGACGTAAACGAGATCACAGTGATAAACACCACGGGCAGAAGGATAATAGCCGATATTACTAACATGAGCACGCTTACGACTGTATCCGTGACTTTATCAAGACCCCTTATACTTCCGTTCCCGGCTTCCGTTCCCATGACTTTCCTCATAGCACACCTCCCTCGGGATCTATCCTCTTGATCATCCGGTCCGCGATAAGAAGTATGATGCAGCCAATACCGTTCTGAAGAAGACCCGCAGCGGCGCTGAAGCCATAATTAGACTGCTCCGTAAGAGCTTTGAATACAAATACATCAATCGTCTGTGTCACCTCCTGAATTGATCCGGAGTTACGTGTCACCTGATAGAACAATCCGAAATCCGAAGAGAGGATATGGCCCAGATTAAGGATGACCATCACTGTGATCACATTCTTCAGCGAAGGAAGGATCACATGCCTTATTACCTGCCTTACACCGGCGCCGTCTACTGCAGCCAGATCATACAGCTCAGGGTCTATCCCCATAATATTCGCATAATACAGGAGCATTGAATAACCGGAATTTTTCCAAAGCTGTGTAAGCACCAGAATATAAGGCCATACTGCCGGTTCCGTGTAGAAATTGACCGGCGGAGCGCCTGCGTTTCTTAACAGCATATTTATAAAGCCTCTGTCCGGAGATAGAAAGGCATACACAAAATAACTCACAACTACCCATGAAAGGAAATACGGCAGAAGCATTATGACCTGCACCGCCGATCTTATCTTAGCTGTGCGTATGAATGCGAGGATGATCGCAAGTGAAACGGGGATCAGGACTCCCAGCAGCAGAAAAATGATATTATACAGCAGCGTATTCCTTATTACCTGCCACATCTGCGGATTAAGGAACAGAAAGCGGAAGTTACTGAGCCCCACCCATTCACTTCCGAAGAAAAGGCTGTAGATAAAGCTTTTACCCGGGATAAGCCTGTAGCGTTTGAATGCCATTACGATACCAAATAAAGGCAGGTAGCAGAACGCTGCATACCACAGAAGTGTCGGCAGAGACAATACAGCAAGGGCGGTATTCTTTTCTCCGTATCTGTTTCTCCTGCTATTCTTCATTCCTCTGAGGCATTATTACAGCCATCTCCTCCATAGCATATAATCTCCGGTATTCTTCACATGAAGCCATCAGTTCCTCATGACTTCCCTGCGCCAGTATCCTCCCGTCTTCCACATAGAATATCCTGTCCGATTCCAATACGGTCGACAGCCTGTGCGCTATCATAACGATTGTACTCTTACCGTGTATATTCGCAAGTGCCTGCCTTATCTTAGTCTGAGTGACGTTATCCAGCGCACTGGTAGCCTCATCCAGCAGCAGTATGCTGCTCTCACGCAGCAGGCTTCGGGCTATCGCAAGCCGCTGGCGCTGCCCTCCCGACAGATTGACTCCGCCTTCACCTATTACAGTTTCATATTTATCCGGCATAGCTTCAATATCCTCATCTATGCAGGCAAGCTCAGCCACCTGGTGCATCTCTTCATCGGTCATGTCTTCCCTGACCATCCTGAAGTTGTCCCGTATGCTCATGCCAAAGATATAGGGTGACTGCGGCACCACGCTCATGCATCCGCGCAGGGTGTCCTGATCCAGCTCCTTAACATCAATACCGTCGATCATTACCGTACCGCTGAATGCTTCATACAGCTTACTGATCAGGTTAAAGACCGTCGTTTTGCCGCAGCCGGTTCTTCCCACCAATGCTACCGTTTCTCCGGCATTGATCGTAAAATTCATATCAAACAGCACCCATCTTACGGAAGAGTTCATCGAATAGATATTATAAGAGAACCTTACATTCCGAAAGCTTATCTCACCCCGTATTTTGCCCGGCGAGCTTGCGCCGTAATGTTCCTTTGGAAAAACAGTATCATCTGTCAGATCACACAATCTCTCACAGGAAAGATCAAATTCGGTTATAAAATCGAGGATCGTACCAAGCAGGGTTACCGCCGGAGTACCGAGACTCGAGTAATAATTGAAGAGAACCAGTGCGGTGGCCACGGTAAAGCAACCTCCCCTGAGTAATAAGGCCAAAGCTAATGTATAGATGAGCAGTCCGCCCTCACTGAAAAAATCCTCCGCCAGCTTAAATCGTATATTCCTCGAATACCAGAACAACCGGGCATTATTGGCTTCGCTGATCCTTCGCCCCAGTTCTTTTCTGAAGGAATCCTCAGCATGAACAAGCTTAATATCCCGTGCGCCGCGCACCATCTCACCGACCGTTGTAGTGTATCTTTCATTGGCATTTCTGAACAGACGGCCGTTTTGCTTGGATATTTTCCCCCTCCTGAGTTCCATGAATATACGGACGGCGAAGATAACCGCAGTAAGTCCAAAGGCCAGAGGACTGACTATTAACATCGCGCACAATATTCCGATATACTGACATACCTGTGACAGATTATCCGCAAAAGTGTTAAAGGCTGTCGCGAGATTCGAGGTATCAGCAGTAAGTCTCTGTATGAACAGTCCTGTCCCGTTCTCGTCTATACAACGTTTCGTTATCTTAAGTACACTGTCGGAAATGTCAGCCTCCAGAGCACTGAGAGTCTTGCTGTACACCACATTATATGCCATGTTGCAGGCCAGAAGAACGGCACGGGATATATAGTTTACCGCAAAAAGAGCGATCGCCGTGTAAATGAGCTGCCTGAAAGCGGAATCAGTAAATGCCACTATGATCCTTGCACTTAGGATAGGGGCGATTATCATAAGGATAACGCTTACAAATTGAAGACCTATGGCAAGAAAGAGGTACTTCTTATTCGGTGCGGTATACTTCCACGCAAAGGAAAGATTATCCTTAAGGCTTTTCCTTACGGCAAAGGAATACGTAACAATATTGACGCCGTTAATGTAAGACCAGCCGGGAGTGCTGCTCCAATCATGAAGCACCTTAATAAGGATAAGGGAATCTGTCCCGCTTATGGGATCGTGACAGTCCCCCGGCACATTAACCGTCACCTTCAGCTTACCGGCCTTTTTCAGGATGTCGAGCCTGACCTGCGCCTTCATCCCAAGCACATCCCTGTAAGACAGCAGAATTTCCTCCATGCTGAGTCGAAACCTTAGCCGGTCATTTTCCGGTATACCGTTTTTCTCAAGAACCGTCCCCGCCCCGCTGACAAATCTGTTTATGCACTTATCTTCCAATGTTCCTTTTAGTATCATAAAGTACTTAGATATTCATCAAGCTGTCTCTGCGCTTCTTCCCTCACTTCATTTAGTCCCGCGGCTTCCATCTGCTTTCTCATTTCAAGGATCGTCTCTTCCGTGTCGGATGTACCCGTCACCAATTCCGAGGAATAATTGCTCCATATTGCATCCAGAGCGGCGATCTGTGACTCAACGGGTGTGGGATCGAAGCTGAAGCCCTGTGTATCACTTTGCTTCGCATTCTTATAGCCTTCATACACCCTGGTCCACTGTTCAGGATCTGCAGGATTACCCTTCCCTGCCGAAACCACGGATGCACTTATGGCAGGGCCCGTAACAAAATTATCCATCATATAATGTTCACTGCCTTCGTCTGTCCTGATCACCGTGTCATCATAATAATTGAAGTGCTTCCCCTCTATCCCATATGCGAGGGTATCTCTGAATTTGCGATCCGTATACAGCAGCTCAATATATTTAAGACATGCTCTTACATGCTCTTCATCGGCTGCGGCATTGATCGCAGTCAGGGCTCCCTGCTCCGTCGATCTTGACATGTTTGGTCCTATGAACCTTACAAGCTTAACGTTGAAGCCTATGGTTTCCGGGTCAGACCAGCCCATATATCCTGTCCATGCGGTTCCGGTACGCACCGGTGATTTTATTGAATACGGCACTTCATCCGTCGTTGCGGCATCCGGATTTATGTATCCTTTCTGATACCATTCATGAAGCTTTTTAAGCATTCCGATGTATTCCTCATCGTCAAATACAGGTATTATCTCAGTACCTTCATCAGTACCCGCTTTACTGTAGGGTATGACCAGGTACCGGCTCACTATCCTTTCATGCACCTGAAACAATCCTGAAACACCCGCACTCGGGATATAGAAAGGATAGTCATCCGGATTATCCTCCTTCCACGCCTCAAGATACGGCTCCAGATCGGCAAACTCAATCTCTTCGGGCAGCTTCATTCCTTTCTCTCCCTCGAAATAATCACTGTTCATACGGAAGAATACTTCCGCTCCCAGATCCTTAAGCAGCGGAACTCCGTATATGCTGCCTTTAACCGTTCCTATCTCCCACCACGGATCTACAGCCTCGTACAGCTTCGGTGTCTCTGTTTTAACCAAAGATGAAATATCATAGTAGTACCCTCTTCCTGCATTGATGTCAAAATCATTGCACCAGTCACAACTGAAGGTCATATCATAATAATTCCCGGTCTGAAGATCGAGATCGAACTGCTCTTCGTTCTTGTATATCATTTTGACAGTCACACCGATCTTCTCGGCAGAAATCTCATTAGCCCTTGCAAGCACCTCCTCAAGCGCATCCGGTGCCTCGCCCGTAGGCGAGTACGTCCACCATATAAGCTCAAGCGGCTCGTCTGCTTCCTCCGTATTATCCCCATCGGCAGAAGCTTCCCCTGCAGGATTGTCAGTCTTACCTTGTTCCGTATCCGTTTCCGTTGCCGCACACCCTGCGATAAACAATGCCGCTGCCAGCATCACGCCTATTATTATATTCTTCATATGATCTCCTTTATTATAGCTTTGACCTGTTCCGTCTCATAACTGCCACTATCCCAACCCATATCAAACTACGAAAAAACAACATTCTATCCCGAACGATTGATAATCCGCCTTTCCAAGACATGTAATGATCAGCCCGGCCGCCAGCCTGCCGTAGCATTCCTCTTATCCGGCAGATTTCCCACATTCCCACTCATAACTACGCTCCTTCCATAATCCTATGAAAAAAGCCACGATATGATATGCCTATCTTACCATAATCGTGGATGTTCCTCTATTATTTCCGGTTCATTTTCTCTATTATAGTAAACGACAAAGTTCTTTTTACTTTGGCGTTTACTGCGCCGGATTTTGGCCGCGTGAGCGGCATGTTTCCTTACAAAATCCGTGCGCATCCGCCGGAGGCTTTATTCTCAACTTGCATATCCCCCAACAACATATTTATGCTGCTATAGCGTTATCATTTATGCTTTCTATAACCTTCCGGATTCCCATCCAGACATTCAGAT
>CAMUZQ010000115.1 GCA_947165275.1 uncultured Lachnospiraceae bacterium
GATACTTTTCAGATGCGCAGACAGTGCGCTGTATGAGGCAAAGCGAAGCGGGAAGCATGGCTATGCGATATATGATCCCGGAAATGCGCACGGGGCAGTGGAAGATGATGTTGAAGGAGACCTTTCCCGTGTTATCATGATAATGTCAGAGCGCAGTGAGGGAAAAGGGGGCATGCTTCTGGGACATGAGGCGTTTTCGGGGAATTATCGCTTTATCGAGAGATTTCTGGTAAGATACGGAGGAAGTGCCGCAAGAGTTCTCTTTTCACTTTCATCAGGTGAGGAGGATATCATTTTTTCGGAAATGGTTTCTGAATTCGGCAATACCCTTCAGGAAACGCTCAGAAGGACAGATATCATCCTGAGATGGAAGCAGGATCAGTATTTTATCGTCATGCCCCAGATAAGGGAAGCAGACGTTCCAAGGGTGATAGAGCGCATAATGGGAGTCTGGGGCCGGAAAGGATATTTTGACAGACTCAGGATAAAGCACGCAGAATCAGTTTTACGAAAGGATCGTTATGAGCCGGAAAAATAACGAAAAGTTTATAGTTTTTGTCGTGACGCTTGCAGCCGTGGGACTTGTCTTTGAAAACCTGCTTATGGGCTGGGAGTTCTGGGTTCCTGTTGTCATTCTGGCCGGGATCGTCTCCTTATGGGCAGTGAACTTTTCAGACAGGATAGACTACGGGATAAGAAAAGTTTTTTATTTCAGCCTTGCAGCTCTTCTGGTGTTTTATCATGGTATTCACAAAACGAGCCTTTTTGACTCGGCGCTGGTCGTTGCTTTTGTTATGATGATATTCACTCTTTTTAACAGCGGATACATGATGAATATCTTGCTGATAGAATATTTTGTGATCCTTTTTATCCATTTTATCAATCTTCCCGGAGGGGAGCCTATCGTATATGACAGACTCAATACTTTAAGGCTCCTGCTGCATATAGCTATAGTGCTGCTGTTTTATTATTTCAGTGTAAGGGCCGTAAATGAAAAGATCTACAGTGAGGAGGACAGCAGGATACTGACCAGACGGATCGAGGAAAATGATGCAAATATGGAGGATTTTCTGTCCAATATCTCCCATGAACTCAGAACGCCGGTAAATGTTGTAAACGGGATGTCCGACCTTCTGATCAAAAAGGGAGCGGGAGATGAGGCTGAATCCATAAAGAAGGCGGGAGTCAGGCTTGCTTATCAGATAGAGGATATCCAGGATTACACGGAGTGTAAAAAGAACAGCGTCTTTCTTGAGGAGGACGATTATATGAGCATCTCGCTCATCAATGATGTGGTCACCGCTTTCCGTATGAATGATGATATAAGGGATCTTGAGCTTGTAGTCGACCTGGATCCTTCTGTTCCGTCAATGATGAGGGGGGATATAAAAAAGCTTCACAAGTTATTCAGACATCTGCTGGGAAATGCGATCAAATTCACGAGAAAAGGCGGTATCCTGATAAGGATGTTTACGGAGAGCACGGACTATGGGGTAAATCTCACGATAGAGATGACCGATACAGGTATCGGTATGGATGAAAATGCCATCCGTCTGATCGCGGAGGGAATGTATCAGGCCAATAAACAAAGAAACCGGAGCTCCGGCGGTATCGGACTGGGCCTTTTCATAGTGCATGGATTTGCCCACAGTATGGGCGGCTTCGTGAAGATAGAAAGCGTGAAGAGAGCCGGCACGACCATAAGAGTGACTGTTCCGCAGAAGGTGATTGACGGCAGCCCGTGTCTTTCTTTTGATGATCCTTTTGACGGAGCTGTCCTTTTCCATGTAAAACCCGATAAATATAAGGTCCCGAGACTTCGCGAATTCTATCGCACTATGGCAGCCAATCTTGCTGCAGGGATCCATGTCCCTCTGTATCCGGCAGAGACGGTCTATGAAGTAGAACGTCTGAAGGAAAAGCTGAATGTCACCCATGTGTTTATGGGTGAGGAGGAATATGAAGAAAACCGTGGATATTTTGAGGAGCTCGCAAAGGAGGATATAGTCGTGGTCGTATCGGCAGGCCCGCAGCTTCAGATACCCGCACAAAGCAGGGTATTGCTGATGCCAAGGCCGCTGTATGCATATCCGGTCATAAAGATCCTTAACGAGGGCCGGAATGCTGAAAGTATCAATATTAAGGAAAACACCGAAAAGCCGGTATATAAGGATGTAAGAGCACTGATCGTTGATGATGAACCCATGAATCTTGTAGTGGCGGCAAGTATTTTCAAGGAATATAAGATGATCACCGAGACAGCGGGCAGCGGGAAGGAAGCGATACAGAAATTCCGCGACAATCATTATGATATCGTCTTTATGGATCATATGATGCCGGAGATGGACGGGGTGGAGGCCATGAAACAGATAAAAGCCGCTTCTTCCGATCTTGGCAGGGATATCATAGTTGTTGCGCTGACTGCGAATGCCGTATCAGGCGCAAGGGAGATGTTTATTAAAGAAGGTTTTGACGGATTCATAGCAAAGCCCATAAATACGTCGGATTTTGAAAGGGTTATGACACGGGTTCTGTCCGGCCTTTCGACAGTCAGGGGAGGTGATGCTGTATGAATTCCTTCAGACTTATTAAGACTGCCATAAATGCCGTAAAGGATCCGGAGAGGGATTTTACCGAAAGGATATTCCTTATTTTCACATTTATGACAGAGATCGCGATTATCATCGCGCTTACTGGAGATATTCTTACAAAGGAGAATCCTTATGAGATCCTGATCATATTATCTACGATCATTTTTATTCCTGTCCTCACATTGATCTGTCTTTCTTATGACAAGCTGAAGGTTGCCATAAGAATAACGGTTATCCTCCTTGTCTTCGTGATCCTCCCCGGGCTTTTCTTTTTCGGAGGCGGTCTTGAAGGCGGCGGAGTGATCTGGATCATATTTGCATTTCTGTATGTAGGACTTGTCCTTCAGGATAAATGGAGAAGGATAATGTTTTTCCTGATCGCTGTACTGACTCTTGGGTGCTATATAGTATCTTATTATCATCCGGAGCTGGTATATCGGCATTCCAGGGTAATGTTTTATGTGGATTCTTTTTTATCTCTCGGGCTGGTGGGCATCCTCTGCTCCATCATGACCTGGTCACAGGGCAGGCTCTTTCTCGAGGAGAATGAAAGGGTAAAGAAAGAAAGGGAAAGAGCTGAGGAGCTGAAACGTTCCCAGAACAGGTTCTTCTCAAGCATGAGCCATGAGATCAGGACTCCCATAAATTCGATATTAGGACTAAATGAGCTGATACTGCGTGATCAGAGCGCATCTGACGAGATAATAAGGGATGCGTCCGGAATACAGGGTTCCGGGAAAATGCTCCTGGCTCTGATCAATGACATACTGGACTTTTCAAAGATAGAATCAGGGAGCATGGACATAGTTCCGGTAGATTACCGTGTAGGCGATATGCTGTCTGAGATAGTAAATATGATGTGGCTTCGGGCACAGGACAAGGGACTTCATTTCAAGGTAAGTGTCGATCCCGATGTGCCCATGTCTCTCTATGGAGATGAAGTCCGCATCAAGCAGGTTATAATCAATATCCTGAATAATGCCGTGAAGTATACTCAGCAGGGAAGTGTTGAACTTCGTGTAGAGAGCAGGGAAACAGATGAAGACAGGGTAGAGCTTATCATATCTGTTTCCGATACGGGAATGGGGATCAAAAAAGAGGATCTTCCTTATCTGTTTGATGCCTTCAAGAGGGTTGATGAAGGAAAGAACAGGCATATAGAAGGTACCGGTCTCGGACTCAGTATAGTGAAGCAGCTCGTCGAGCTGATGGACGGCACCATCACCGTAAACAGTGTCTATGGCAGTGGATCGGTCTTTACTATCATGATAAAGCAGGTGGTGTCCGACCACAGCAGGATAGGTGAGCTTAATATCCATAATCAGCAGATAGTAAAACGAAGCGTGCACGAGAGCAGCTTCCTTGCTCCCGAGGTAAGGATACTCATAGTGGATGATAATGAGATGAACCTTGAGGTAGAGAGCAGGCTGCTGGAAGATACTGATATGGCTATCGATAAGGCATTAAGCGGCAAAGAGGCGCTTGAAAAATGCAACCAGGTTCACTATGATGCCATCTTCATGGATCATCTCATGCCGGGGATGGACGGTATCGAGTGTCTGAAGCATATGAGGGAGCAGGAAGGGGGACTGAACAGAAACACGCCGGTCATCATCCTGACGGCCAATGCAGGAAGCGAGAACAGGGAGCTGTACAATCAGGCCGGATTTGACGGGTATCTGGTGAAGCCTGTTTCCAGCGAATCCATGGAAGATACGCTTATCCGGCATATATCCAGGGAAAAGATAATACTCAGATCCGTGCTGATGGGAGCCGATGAGGAGATCAATGCCTCTGATAAATACCTTGAAAAGCTTCCTGTCATCGTCACGGCATCCAGCATGTGCGATCTGCCGGAATCAGTGGTAAAGAAGCTTAATATACCCATAATTCCATTCTGGATCAGGACTGAAAAGGGCGAGTTTAAGGATGGATTTCATATGGATGCCTATGAGCTTATCAGACATATGAACTCCGGAAAAGAGGCAATATCGGCGCCGCCGGACGAGGAGGAATATACGAGATTCTTTGCGGAGACGCTTAAGAAGACTCACCATCTGATACATATCACGATCACGACCAGCATGAGCAAGGAGTATCAGATAGCCGGCGAAGCTGCAAAGGCCTTTGACAATGTGACTGTCATCAATTCCGAGTGTCTGTCCAGCGCCACGGGTATACTTGTACTCATTGCCTATAAGCTTGTACAGCAGGGCCTGTCAGTCGAGGAGATAGTTTCGGAGCTCGAAGTGATAAAGCACCGTCTGAAGTGCAGTTTCGTTATTGACTCCACATATTACATGGCACAGAGGGGGCTTATCAGCCAGAGACTGCACAGGATAGCATCTGCCTTAAACCTCCATCCGGCTTTGAGGATACAGGATGATAAGACAAGGATCGGAGGAATATGGTCAGGCAGGACCAGAAGAGCTTACAGAAAATACATAGCAAGCGCTCTTCCGCCGGATACTATCCCTGATTCTGATGTTGTATTCATCACCTATGCGGATGTTCCGGCAGACACTCTTGCCTGGATAGAAGAGGAGATACGGAAAACCGCTTATTTCGAGAATATTGTCTTCACGCAGGCATCGGCCGCGATTTCTTCAAACTGCGGTCCCGGAACCTTTGGTATATTGTATTTCCTGAAATCAAACAAGTCCTATAATATAGCTTCGTTTATCAGCACTGATACTGCGGAGGAGGAAGCAGACGAAGATCCATATAAGGCAGGAGATGAAGAGGATTATGACCTCGTGAATGAAGCAGAAGACGAAGAAGCAGCGTCTTATGAGGAGCCGGCAGATGATACGGATCCCGGAAATGAAAAGAATCCTGCAGAAGATAAAGCCCCCGATGAACCCTGGCTTAATGGGCTGGACTGCATAGATCGGGCGGCAGCCTTGAAAAACAGCGGCTCGGCGGAGGCTCTGAAGACTGTGCTCAAAATATTCCATGATTCCATAGAAGACAGACATGCGGAGCTTGAAAACTATTATGCAACGGAAGACTGGGAGAATTACACGATCAGGATACATGCACTGAAGAGCTCAGCAAGAATTGTAGGCGCGCTGGAGCTGGGAGACATGGCTGAGCGTCTGGAGAAAGCAGGCAAGGAAAATGATATCCCTTATATCCGGGAGAATCATGAGAAAGCCATGGAGGATTATATGGGCTTCAGGGAAAAGCTCATGCCTTTATTTGCGGAAGAAAGCGGCAAGCCGGAAGCGGATCCTTATCTGATGGAGAGTATCTATCAGGGACTGCTGGAGGCGGCGGAAGCCATGGACTGTGATATGATAGAGGGGATCATGCAGGAGATCTCAGAATACGGGATACCCGCAGATGAAAAGGAGAGATTCGCGCGTGTTCGCGAAAAAGCAGATATGCTGGATTATGAAGGTATCAGGGAAGCGATCGGAAACATATAAGGAGGTGACCGGATGGATGGCGCAGTACAGGAAAAGGTAAAAAAGATCCTAAGGGGAGAGGTCAGATATTCATCTG
>CAMUZQ010000116.1 GCA_947165275.1 uncultured Lachnospiraceae bacterium
ATCTCGAAGATACTGGATTCATCTGATATATACTCCACAAGTCCTGCAAATGCGGCCTGGAATATCGAAAAAAACAGCTGAAGTCCGGGAGAGAGAAATACGTAAAATTCCCCGGGTGATTAAAAAGCGTCAGAAGAAACACCATTCCCTTGCAATACCCCTCCCGTAATAGTAAAATCAAAAAAGATCAAGGGCGTTCGCCCAAGCATGAACATAACGGATTATCATTCGATTCTGATGTATTCAAGGCTCATGCAGATCACTGAATAATGAAATGCAGGAGCAGACATCGGATAAGATAATGACATGGACTATCTGTCGGCTTTGCCACTCCTGCGAAGACAATTCCATAAGGAGGACAAAGAATGACAAAAGAAGAGGCAGCGACGGCAAGCATTGTTGAGAATCTTACACTGTTCCACAATGAACTGATGAGTAAGGTGTTTGACAGGAACATCCCGGCGACAGAGTACCTTCTCAGGACGATACTTGGACGGAAAGATATCCGGGTAAAGAGTGTCAAAGGCGAGTACAATATGCGAAGCCCTGTAATGGGAGGCAGGGATATAACCCTCGATATACTCGCAGAGGAGGAAAACGGCAGGGAGTTTGATGTAGAAGTTCAGAACGATCCTGAGGGGGCTCATGTGAGGCGGGCCAGGTTTCATAGCAGTATGACAGATTCCAGAATGTTAAAGAAGAAACAGGACTTCAGGGAACTAAAAGATTCCTATGTGATCTTTATCTACAGCCGGGATAAGTATCACAAGGGATTGCCGTTATATCATATAGACAGATGCGTAAAAGAAACCGGTAAAGACTTTGGTGATGGATCCCATATAATATATGTTAACGGCAGGTATGAAGGTGATGATGAGATCGGCCGGCTGATCCATGATTTCAAGAGCAAGAGATCGTCGGACATTTTCAATAAGGAACTTGCAAATGGATTAAAACAATATAAAGAAACAGAGGAGGGAAGATCAGAAATGTCAGATATAGTGTCCAATATTTATAAAGAATACGGAAAAGAAAAGGAAAAACAAGGAGAAAAGCGAGGAGAAAAGCGAGGAGAAAAGCGAGGCGAGATGAAAACCCGAGTTAATGCTGTACAGTCTCTCATGGAAACGATGAAGCTTTCTGCTGATCAGGCACTTGACGCATTGAAGATCCAGGGAAAAGAAAGAGAATCCATAATCAAAGCAGTACAGGGATAAGAAAAAATGCCCTCTTGTCCTGTTTGTCAAGGCCCGGCCTGCTTCCATATCCGGAGAAGCCGGGTTTTTAATAAGTCAGTAAGAACCGTCCCCGTTGACTTCTTGCCGCGGATTGTTTCCAGGAGCTTGCGGATCATTTTGAAGACCGGTTTTCAAGGGCTTTGGCTGTTGTATCAGTCGTGCTTTGTCTTGCTACGACTGCATTGAATGTAAAAACTGTTTATAGTTTGCAGCCTCAGGATAAGGTGCTTATCGCACTGAAAGAAATTGTTGAAAAAGACAGCAGTTTCAACGAGGAAACCATATATCAGCATTATGTCGATCCTGAAACGGAGCTGATGCATGAAGAGTGGCGGCCTAATGCGGTTTTAACACTGGAGATGTATAGCGCTCTCAGGCCAAAGGATGGAAACGCATCTGAGTGGTATAAAGATCAGAGCGCGCTGTTATTTACTGATAAGAGTCAGCTTGGGACACTGAAGGTGTTCAGGATCCGTGATCAATTCGGGGATTATCTTGTGCTGGAGCACGATCTGACCGATAAAACGGTGGAAACACCTTGATCAATGATGATCAGGGATTGGTGAGAATTATTTTTCGCCTATTCCCTGTTGACGGCCAATGCTTTAAGTGATATAGATTTATCATGCAGAAGACAGTTAATATAAATGCAAGTGCCAATGCCTTAAGGCTTCTGGATTATCTATGCGAGACAGCGGGAAACCGAATTATCACCGGTCAGCACACCCAGACCAATCCCATGGAGGAGACAGATTAGAATAAGGTGGCTGCGCTTGCGGAGGTCGGCTATATCCCGGATATACATATGCTCGAACGCTCCCGTATCCTTGGGCTTACTATATGACCTGGTCTAAGGAATTCTGTATGGGAGAGCAGTACAATACCACTGAGCATCTGAAGCAGATGTATAAAAGCCCGTACGCTGTTACGGAGGAGGATCTGACATAGATCAGATATACGGTTAGAGGATAGTGTAAAAAGCACAAGTACTCGTCATGGAGGATTATTATGAAAAATAGAGGAAAAAACATACTAGCGGTCAGTTTCCTGACACTTCTGATCATGGCATGCATGCTGGGATGCGGTAAGAAGAGTGAGGGTGGGAGTAACGGTCCCGGAGCGACGGAGGTATCAGAGAAAGCTTCAGATGATGCAGGAAGCAACAGTGAAGCCGCATCATCCGGGGAGCCTGCTATGACTGAGGAGCCTTCTGAAAGTACTCCGGAGGGGAGCGGGGAAATATCGGCGACGGACCCAGCCGGAGAAACGGAGCTTCTAAGGAACGGAGAGTGTTTCGTAAAGTATGGAGATAAGATATATTTCCATGCTCCTGACAAAGAGGGGATGAAAACCACGGCCATTTTCGGGAATTTTCTTAACGGTGAATGCGGAACGACGGAGTTACTTGCTTACGATACGCTCACGGGTGATACGGAATCGATAATGAATGACCACAGCTGGGGCGGTATATATATATGTAATGATCTGATGTACCTCGAGGAGATGAGTACAGACGGTGATATGCCTTCATCAGGTACAGGGGTTTATGATATCGCGAAGGATTTTGAAGCAGAATATAAGGATGAAGAGAATGTATTCGCTGCAGCTGAGGATGGCAGCGCTGTAGTGACGGGGTATTTTGACGGGGATAAGGAGGGATATATCCTTCATGTAAGGACCGCAGATGAGAACGATTATACTGTGGAGAATGAGAATATACAGCCTTTTGTCAAGTGTGAAAAAGACAGGCTCTTCTATACGACCTACAGCTATAATACTGAGAAGTATATGCTGTATGAATATGATTACGGAAAGGACAGTATCTGCCTTGGAGAGATCCCCGGTGCCGCAGGCAGTTCCTCTTCAATGGGACCCGGTGAAATAGATAATGCGATGACTGACGGGGATGGGGTATATTTCGCGGTCAATTATTATGAGGGAACCGGTCATTTTCTTTCCGGCTCTTATCTTGTAAGTGCTGTATGCGGCCAGGAAAATTCGCTGGACTATAAGGAAACTCCGGGTGGAAACCATGAGGAAGGAGATGATCCCAGCGAGCCGGTATTTACAGTAAGAAACGGTGAATTCATTACCGATATAGACGGCACACCGAATACGGCAGGAGTGAATAAAAAAGGTGATCTGGTGTTTTATGATGAAAACGGAGCAGAGGTGACAGTGGCTTCCGGATATGGATCATCAGTAAATACCGACGGATACCTTGAGAGTTCGGTAGAGGGACTGACGCTTATAGACGGCAGGATCTACGGATACAGGAATGGGCTTGAAAGAGCCGAAGAAGAGGATATAGGCTGGAGGGAGGCGTTCAGAAGGTCGCAGACTACGGTATTTTGCGTGGATACCGGAAACGGGAAAGAGACAGTTCTCTGGGAAACAAACCCCTGAGAAAAGACATGTCTGCCCTGAAAGAGACGTTCATTTGGTACTGAGCCGGAGTGGACCTGAGGGACGGGGTTTGGGGGCCACTAGTTAACATAAAATGAGAGACTTACAGATTTTTGATTTCTGAATATAATGAACAAATACGGAAGCGCAAAGCTGAAGCTTCCTGTTATCAGGGGAGTACACGTCAGCTGAAAGAGGAGCTTGCCGGAATGAAGGATGAAATGGCCTGGTTTTCAGCTGAACAGGAGATGAAAAAAATATGAGTCTTATTCCCAACAGAGAACTTACGGATGCCGGAAACCCGGCCAGACCATACGGCGAAGCCGGGGCTGATATGCTGCGGTATATGAACGAAGAGCACAAGGACCTGACTGTTTGGGCAATGAATTTATTAAGCTGCAGCAATGGAGACAGAATTCTTGACGTAGGATGTGGCGGTGGGGCTACATTAAGGTATCTCCATGAACGGATTCCGGATGGTGATCTTACGGGAATAGACTATTCTGAGGTATCTGTGTCACTGTCTAAGGAATTGAATGCTGATCTTATTGCGGACGGAAAGATGAAAATAGTATCCGGATCTGTTTCTGCCCTGCCTTTCGATGACAATTCCTTCGATAAGATCGTGACTGTTGAAAGCTTTTATTTCTGGCCTGCCCCCGTGGAATGCCTGAAGGAGGTCCGACGTGTTCTGGTCCCGGAAGGAGTATTTCTTCTTGTTTCTGAGATATATGAAAGACCTGATCTCACTCCTCATTCCCGGGAGAATATTACCAGATACAGCATGAATGTACCTGGCATTGATGAGTTTAAGGACCTTTTCAGGTCTGCCGGCTTCTCTGATACGATCATTCATACAAAAGACGGAGAATTCTGGATCGCTGTAGAGGGAGTAAAATAGCCTTCCCATCATGGGGAAGGCTATTCTGATGACTCAAAAGGCTGTTTCAGGCATTTTTGACAGAGTCTGCTCCCGGAAGTCCGTAAGCTGATCCGGCACTCCTGACAGCCTTGACGATAGCCATAGACATCACCTTTGCCGCAAGAGTCCCGATCAGATCCATATCCGCCCGTACTTTGCAGCTGGAAAGAGCATAAATACTGTCGCCGTCCAGTGAAGTATGGACCGGACGGATGCATCTTGCGTATCCGTTGTGCGCCATAGAGGCGATCTTGGAAAGCTGCATCTTGTTAAAGTCAGCATTTGTCAGGATCGCTCCTATTGTTGTATTTCCAACGAGCCCCTTTTCTTTCGGTTCCGCCATCTCGTACATCATCTGCTCCGTGCTTCGGAATGAGTGCTTGTCCTCGGACAGAAGTCCCGCGATCATTTTCCCGTCTTCCGGATCAAAAATATCACCGATGGCATTTACGACCACGACTGCTCCAAGCTTTAATTCTCCGATACAGACTGCCGCGCTGCCGATCCCGGACTTCATACAATAATCCATGCCGAGCCATTTCCCTACGGAAGCACCGCATCCCGCGCCGTAATTTCCATCCCGGTAATTCTGCTTCTCGGAATTGATACATGCCTGATATCCCATATCCTTATCAGGACGTGTCTTGGAGTCTCCGACCGTAAGATCAAAAATATCCGACTGGCATACCTGCGGTATGTGTGTGATCCCCATATCATAACCGATCTTATGTTCTTCAAGATATTTCAAAACCCCGCCTGATGCATCGAGACCGAAGGTGCTTCCACCGCCCAATACAAGCGCATGGATCACCTCAGCTGTTGAAAAGGGGCGGAGCAGTTCGCATTCGCGTGATGCCGGCCCGCCGCCCCGGATATCCACGCCTGCCGCCATGCCTTTTTCTGATATTATAACGGTAATGCCTGTTGCAGCCTTTTCATTTTCCACCTGTCCGATCCTGAAATCATCCAGATCCCTCACGCTTATGTTTTTCATATGATACAGATGCCCTTCTCCTCTTTGATATATTTCAGCATACTTCCATGCTTTCATAAAAGCAAGAATAAATATACTCAGTGATGGCAGATACGATCGATCATACAAAAGACGGAGAATTACGGATCGCTACAGAAGGGAAACAGCCGTTCAAATGCACCGACAAAGCACTTTGCTGCGGAATATGCTAAAATGTAATATCACGATATCGTTCTGTTAAGCAGGGGGCGGTATCAGTATTCTTTGTCCAGGGGGATACCGCCTGTGGTGGATTCCTCAGGACATGACCGGGGTATTCCGGATATATAATAAAAGATCGGACCTTTGATGAAGAAAGAACGTATAATACATCCGATACCGCCATATTATGATGAAGGATCCAGGATTCTGATACTGGGCAGTTTTCCGTCGGTCAAATCC
>CAMUZQ010000117.1 GCA_947165275.1 uncultured Lachnospiraceae bacterium
ATGACTTCTTGCGCGAGAAATAGGATAAAAGCAATCTGCAGTAAAGCGGAGGATGGGGGGCAGGCTCCTGAGGCCTCCTGAAGCAATAAAAAACAGGACATGGATCACTTCCATGTCCTGTTTATTGCAAATGCGGAGGATGGGACTTGAACCCACACGTAATTGCTTACACAAGATCCTTAGTCTTGCTCGTCTGCCAGTTCCGACACCTCCGCTGACCACGTCCTGTTCGTGACGCAAATGATATATTAACACCTGAACACTTCTGTGTCAATTGTTTTTTTTGAAAAGGGCAGAAAATGGCGCAGTCATTACAGCCATATGTGAGTTCTTAAGAGGGAGCAGGAGACCTCCGGATATGATGCAGATCTTGATCACGACAGATCCGGATTATATTTGCACCCTGTTATTTTTGGCTTGTTTTCGGCTTTTTTGCAGTATGTCACAAATGTGAACCTATACAGCTCCGGGAGTATATGGTACTTTCTTTCTGTTATTTGGGGGAGATTTATGTTTGCCTTAATAAATATTAACAGGAGGAAACAGGAGAAAAGAAAATGATTAGTATTATGAAGAAGCGGAGCAGATTACTGGCGTTAGCAGCCGTAGCGGCTTTCCTCGTAGGCGAATTGGCCGGCTTTGCGGTGCCTAAGACGGCGATGGCGGAGACGACGAAAGAACTTGATGAGTATACGATGCGTGTCAATGAGGATACTTTGGTATTAAATGCCGTTAATGATTTTTATGACATTTCCGCTGAATATCCTAACCTTCCCACGTATAGTGAATTTCTAAAAAAGGGTGTAAGGAAAACATATACCATATACGTGGACGGCATTCACCCTAATTATGAAATTTATATTCCGATTGAAATCAATGGAATAATCGGTACGAGTCAGGACGGATCTGTAAAATCATTACAGAGTGTAAATATGGGCATAGTATATGGGCATGATGATAATTTATGGTCTACTGGGGTTCTGCCAGGTGTGAACTATAATAGAGCAGATCACAAAGAAGAATTTAGGGAGAAGTTTGATCACGGACAGCCGGTAGAAGCATCTTTCAATATCACGTACAGAGGCTGTAAGCAGGAAGACGGTAATTGCTGTCCTTATATCTATTTAGAATATGAAGATGTAGTTGATGGCAGATCTAAATATAGCTATACAATATGTCCGATAAAAGTCGAGTTCAAGCTTAATGGAAAGAGCAAAACTCCCAAGATTATTACGGATAAACTTCCAGGGGCGACTATCAGCGAGAATTATACAGCAAAGATAGAGGCAGAGAACATAAACGAAGCTGAATTCAAATCAGATGATCTGCCGGACTGGCTGTCGCTTGACAAGACCAGCGGAAAGATCAGCGGAATCCCGCGCAAAACCGGAGAGTACGGATTTACGGTGACGGTGACCGGCAAGGATGGTGACGGAGCTGAGGTCAGATTGTCGAAGGATTATTTTATAAAAGTAAATAAGCCGTCTGATAAAGATGATGACGATGATGATGATGACCATCACCACCACGATAATGAGCCCTCAAGCTGGGAGAAGAATCCAAATGAAAAATCAGCCCTTGTCACGACAGGCTCGGGATTGGGAGCCGGGGTTACTGCCGGCAGGCAGGAGCAGGGCGAGATAGCTAAGACTTTATTTAAGGCAGCCACACCTGCAGGATGGAATGAGGCGTTTTCTTTCAATATTCTGGTTAACGGCAAGGCTGATTATTCATTGAAGACCGGAACATTCACGCTTCAGATTCCCGCAGAGTATCAAAAGGCCGGAAGGCAGTTCGCAATACTTGCGATGAGCAAGAATGGCCAGATTGTCACATTGACCGATACAGACACGAACCCGAATACGATAACCGTTAACGTTAATTTTGAAGGCTACGCGATGGATCTGATCTTCAAGGACTAAGCTTTTACAGCAATATTCTTATATAAGGAAAGCGGCGATGGCTGATCCACCTCCGCTTTTGTATATGATTCATTAGCAATAAATAATACATGCGCTATAAAACCGCCAAACACGCGGTCTTGCAGAAAATGTCACAAATATGACGCTTGACGGTTGGGATGAAGAGCGTTATTATTTACGCAATTATGAGGAGCGACATCGGGAATAATGTATACAATCCCGTTTCGCGTCATTAAATCATAGTGCTACTTGAGTAATTGTATACATTACTCTTTCCGTTCTGTGAAACGTTCTGTGAAAGACCGGAGAAAGAGTAAGTATGCAAAATGGAGAGGAGAGAGGAAATGTTTAGTATTATGAAGAAGAGGAGCAGATCGCTGGCGTTACTTGCGGCAGCAGTATTTCTTTTGAGTGAGGTGTTTATTTTCTTACAGCCGGATAATGCGCTGGCGGAAAGTACTCCTGATATTCATATGAACGATGGTGAAGTGGGTACATATTTTGATGTTGCGTACTGGCCCTGGGCGGAAAATAAAGAAACCGGAAAACGGGATTACGCAACCGAAGTAACGGATGCTAAAATTTGCGACGGAAGTCTGCCTGATGGATTGGTATTACAGTGGGGATACAATGACAATCATGAAGCTATCTGGAATATTCAAGGCACTCCCCGGAAAGCGGGAGACTATCAGTTTACCGTAAGAAAATCATATTACTATACAGATAGCTATACGGGTGCGACTGAGAAAAAGACAGCTGTAGATACCAAATGTTTCCTTAAGATCAATTCTAACGATCCCTACATCGTGACTAATTCCCTGCCCAGAGGATCCGTAAGCGATAATTACAGTGCTACCCTTGAAGCGGCGAAATTCAAGGACAATAATGAAGTAAAATGGAGTATCACAGGCGGGGCACTTCCTGACGGATTAAGTCTTGACGGGGCAAAAATATCAGGAATTCCTGCTAAAAATGGAAGTTTCACCTTTACCGTAAAGGCAGAAGGAAAGAACATATTGGATGAGGATTACACTGCTACAAAGGAGCTGACCATAAAGATAGGCAAGGATGACGACGACGATGATCATCATGATGATTATGAAAAGACTCCTACCAGCTGGGAGCTGAACCCCAATGAGAAGAGGCAGCTGGTGATCACCTATACAGGACTGGAAGCGGGTACCTGCGCAGGATATCAGGAGCAGGGCGCTGTAGCAAGATCACTTTTGTCAGCTTCCAGGCCGGCAGGCTTTAATGAGGCATTTACATTCAATCTTTTGAATAAAGACCGTCAGCCGCAGATGACTCTGAAGAACGGTTCGTTTACTCTTTATATTCCTTCGGAGTATATAAAGACCGGCAGACAGTATGGACTGCTGGCAATTGATAATGCCGGAAACATACTCGTCCTCAATGATACAGATGCAAATCCTGCAACAGTCACTGTAAACGTGAATCATACCGGATATGCATTCGATCTTATCTATAAGGACTGAAATGCAATAGAATAGAAAAGAGCATAATATCACGGCAATGAAACAAGCCTGTGAAGACAGCTGTCTTTGCAGGTTTGTTTTTTTTCAGGATATGATATAATGTGTGAGCATCGTAATGGTTGAGAATTGATCACACTGAGGGAGGATATAATACGGGACTGTCAGTTCTATAAACCTGCGGTGATAGAAGCAGATACCTATCAGGGACAGAAGGAAGCGGTTGATACGATCGCCGTTAAGACCGTACTGATAGTGGATTCGGATTTAGATGATGATACAGTGTATGATCTAACTGCAGCGGTATTTGATCATACTGAAGAGATCAGCACGGAGCATAATAAGGGGGAGGAGCTTTCCATAGAAAATGCATCCTCCGGAGTTACAGCGCCCTTCCATGCCGGCGCTGCCCTCTATTATGCGGAGCACGGCATAAAGGTGGAAACACAGGAATAAGATGTGTAAGGGAGATCCATGAGCATTAATTCAGATGATAAGCAGGTATACGGGGTAGATCAGGAAGCCTTTGAAGAGGTAATATTTTTTTCACTTTTCTGTATATGGGTAACCCTGTTTGCAACATTTCTGTATTATACCTTCAATGCCGAGATGATAATCCAGCAGGGGACCAGGTTTGAGCCATATCAGATAGTGATAGCGCTTATAGGCATCATAGGCGTTGCGGCTGCGCTTGAGCTTGAGGGATATCTTTTCACGGATATGAGCTTTTTTGAGAGACTGCTCATGATAACCGGCGGGCTGATGCTGATCTTCCCGGGGGCAGTTACAGATACCCTGGGACTGGCCTTTATCGCTGTCGGAGTATCTGTCCAGTTTATGAGAAAGAAGAAAACAGCTTGAAAAACATGAGAAACGACAGAGTGAGACTGCTGAAAAGGATAATGGTGATCGCTCCTTCCATACTGTCGCTTCTGGCAGTGATCATATCGGTCATTACGATCGTCAGTGTGGCTGATATAAACCGGAGACTTAAAAGCGTTTCACTGAACAGCTATGTGGAGCAGACTGTTGTGTCCAATAATTATATCGTGGGAAGCACCGGGACGGCGGGCAGCGGTGATGCCGGAAATGTGGTGACCTTCGGACAGAGCGCCGGGGCTGAGACGGGGGATGAGAGAGTAAAGGTGTATCTGACCTTTGACGACGGCCCCAGCTCAAATACCGGGGAGATCCTGAATATATTAAAAAGGCATAATGTCCACGCCACCTTTTTTGTCAACGGACCGGCATCGGAGAATCCCGGGCTTGAACCTCTGTATAAGCGTATAGTGAATGAGGGGAATGCCATAGGCATGCATTCCTATTCTCATAAGTATAATGAAATATATGCTTCCAAAGAGGCATTTGAAACTGACCTTGATAAAATACATTCGCTAATCTATAATGAAACAGGTGTGGACACCAGACTTTACAGATTTCCGGGTGGGAGCGGAAATGCTGTGAGCAGACTGCCGATGAGCGATTTTGCAGATATCCTGCATGCCCGGGGCTACGAGTATTACGACTGGAACATATATCCCGGAGACAATACCGGAAAATCATATCCGGAGGAAGCGATAATCGAAGGGGTTTTGGGTAATATCGACGAGTACCGTTCAGCGTTCATACTGCTGCATGAT
Organism: uncultured Lachnospiraceae bacterium; assembly: GCA_947165275.1. Classification (GTDB taxonomy): domain Bacteria; phylum Bacillota; class Clostridia; order Lachnospirales; family Lachnospiraceae; genus NK4A144. Next base: position 5,056 of record CAMUZQ010000117.1, read on the forward strand.
GCCGAAAACCATGACAGTACAGTGGATGCGCTTCCCGAGATAGTGGAGGGACTTCTGGCAAAGAATGCGCAGTTCTGCGTTATCGACGGGAATACGCCTGTGATCCAGCAGGTAGTATATTAGCAGATGGTGTTACGAGGAGGGTCAGATACATTCTGACATAAATACAGAGGAGGAACCAAATGGGCTTTTTCAAGGATTTTAAGGATGATCTCTCCCAGACTGTGGACGAACTTGCGGGTGAGAGCGCAGGAAAGGCCAAGGCGGGAAGCACTGATGACTTCTTACAGGATCTGATGAACGGTGCAAATGCGGCTGCAGCCGGAGCCGGGATTCCGGATCCCATGGGGGGAGAGCCTGAGCAGATAGATCTTGGGCAGCTTTCATTTATGGATCTTAGCGCATCCGGACTGGATGATGTAACGATCACTGAAGATGATATAGATATCCTTGCCGCGACAGAGGGAACAGTGAGTGAGGCCAACAGCCTGGACGGATTTGATGAGATCGGGGGACTTGATGATGACAGCTTTAATGATGTCAGCTTCGGATTGTCTGAGGATTCACCGGAGATCGAGGAGATACCCGAGGAGCCTCTTGCAGACGAAGTGATACCCTCTGTGCTGGAGTTTGACCCGGAGCCTCTCCCGGAACCTGCTAAGATCATAAGCGGAGATATTCCGATGGAACCGGAGATATCCGTGGATTCCATACCTGAGGTGGTATTTGAGCCTGAGCCCATATCGATATCAGAGCCTGAGCCCATATCGATACCTGAGCCTGAGCCGATACCTGAGCCTGAGCCCGTATCGATACCGGAACCTGAGCCAATACCGGAG
>CAMUZQ010000118.1 GCA_947165275.1 uncultured Lachnospiraceae bacterium
ATTGAGGATGAAGCAGCATATGGGCAATCAGACAAGCGAATGTGCCAGTTAATTCTGGTCATCTGATATATTTTATGATATCTCCCGCAAGCATATGGTCAGCTCCCAATGCGGCGCAGGCCTCGTCTCCCGCTCTTCCGTGCAGGGCGCATCCGAGAGCCGCAGACATGAAGCTGTCTGTATTCCTTCCGCGCACAGAGGCTATCATTCCTGTCAGGACATCCCCTGAGCCCGCCGTCGCCATTCCGTTATTCCCGTTTGTATTTATTATAACGTCTCCCTTGGGAGAAGCAATGACAGTACGTGCGTCCTTAAGTACGGTTATGACACCGTATGACTTTGAAAAATCCGTCGCGACGGAAACAAGATGCCCCGATATCTCCTCCACCGCGATCCCGGTCAGCCTTGCCATCTCGCCGAGATGGGGTGTCACGATTATATCCTCTCTTGTATCCGCCAGCATGTCCACATCCCTGGACAGGATATTAAGGGCATCTGCATCCAGAACAAGCGGAACATCCGCATTGCTTAATATAAATCTCAGGATCTCTCCCGCAGATTCCGATCTTGAAAGGCCCGGACCTATTGCTATTGCATCACACCAGTCAATAGCGGCCCTGAGAGGCTCCTCCTCCATATGCTCATCATAGGTTGTGACCAGAGCTTCGGGAAGAGCCGTCTGCACTATCTGTCTGTTGCTTTCGTCCGTATATATCCTTACCATGCCCGAGCCGCTCCTCATGGCTGCCTCGGCACAGAGTATGGCAGCGCCGGCCATGCCCCTGGAGCCTGCAACTATGAGTATCTTGCCATATGAGCCCTTGTTTGTATAGGGTTGTCTGGGCGGCAATGCTATCTCACTGTCATGGAAAAAATGTATCCTGGCCTTCTCCTCCATTACCGCTGCAGGTATGCCTATATCCTTCAAAGTGACCTTGCCCGAATACATCGCTCCGGGGAATAAAAGATGTCCCGCCTTGAAGGCACCGAAGGCTACGGTCCTGTGAGCGCTGACGGTCCTGTCCTCCTGTATCTGTCCTGTTCCCGCATCTATTCCCGTGGCGATATCCAGGGCAAGAACATAGGCGCCCAGACTGCGGGCCTTATTGATAAAAGCTACCGCATCGGCATATATCCCTGCAATCCCTCTGTTCAGGGATATGCCGAAAACAGCATCAACTATGATATCATAAACCGCATCAGGAAGAGTCTCCCTTATCTCTGTCTGCGGATATATCTTCTTCAGAAGCTTAAGCTGGTCTTTAAGTCCTTCGCTCCTTTTATCACTGTCACCGAGCACGACCACCTCAGGGAAAATATCCCTCTCGGAAAGGATGCGTGCCAGAGCAGCTCCGTCGCCGCCGTTATTCCCCGGACCGCATATGATCAGTATGCTTTTTCCCTTAAGCTCCGTATCTTCTTCAAGTACACCATAGGCGGCAAGCGCCGCTCTCTCCATGAGCACACACTGAGGTATGCCTATATCATCTATGGTCCGCCTGTCTGCCTCCCGCATCGCCTCTGCTGTAAGTACCGGAATCATGATCTACCTCCGCCCATCTTATTGACCGCATGCTCTTTTGCCTCTTCCGCACGCTTTTTCTCCGCCTTCGCCTCGGCAGCCTCCATGAGCTGTCTTTTCTTGTCCTCTACATCATATTTGATATCAAAGATATTTATCACCTCTGAACCGAATATATCATTCATGTAGCTGTAAAGCTCCACATTCTTGACTTCCATCTGCTGCTTTTTGATAATATTCCGCTTCAGCTCCATGCGCATTGATTTTATCCATGCACTTATATCCTCTATGTCCTCCGTATTTGACAGGAATTCATCATAGCATATTTCCATTGAGAGAAGCATAAGCTTGAAATTCTCTTCATCTATCATCCTCGGAAGATCCAGCATCGCATCATCATGCTCGGCTATGCGTTTATTCACCTGATCGATCATCCTCTTGCTCTCATCGATCTTCTTCTGATGCGCAGCATCTATAGGATGCCCTTCCTCAGGCATATTGGCCACGATCTCACTCATGAGGTTGTTTTTTATCTTCTTCAGGTCCTTAACCTCATTAGTGATACGTCCCTGCTCCTTCAAAAGGTCATTGATACGCCCCTCGAGCCTCTTCATCTCAGGGGTCATATTCTTCTCAAACAACCGGTACCACTTGTTATCGAGAGTCAGTATGGGGATTTTCTTTCCCTTAAGGACAGTCCGGAATTCTTCTTTTTCCATAATATGATATCTTCAGCGCACTTTTGACGTACAAAGCATATATCTGATATTATAATTTCTTGCTTTGGGAGTGTCAAAACCCTCATGCCCATCGTTTCGGCAATACGAGCATGTTTCATAAACCAGACTCCCATTACAGTTTGCCTGGCATGGGCCGCGACAAGGTTTTCTGACGCAGCAGATGGCAATACAGGCAGGAGATCAGTTTGATCATGAGCGGGTCAGGACACTGGCAAGCCCGGTTTTCGGCGGCCATTGAAACCACTCTCAGAGTAATTTTTTGGAGGCGTCTTGATATTACAAGTATCGAACATAACAAAATCCTTTGACGGGACTGATATACTCACGGGCTGTTCCTTTCATATCGAGGAGAATGAAAAATGTGCTGTCGTCGGAGCGAACGGAACCGGAAAAAGCACACTCCTCAAGATAATTGCAGGAGTCCTTTCTTCTGATTCGGGGAGCATATCCGTGAAGACCGGAGCCACTGTCGGATATCTTGCCCAGCAGGAAGCGGTAAATTCCGATAATACCATCTGGAGTGAGCTGCAAAGCGTCAAGCAGCATCTCCTTGATGAGGAAGAAGAGATAAGACGGCTTGAGCTTGAAATGAAGCATGCATCCGGCGAGGCTCTTCAGAATATAATGGACAGATACACAAGACTCACCCATGATTTTGAACTCCATGACGGTTTTGCCATAAAGTCCGGAATCACAGGCGTGCTTAAGGGACTGGGCTTTTCAGAGGAGGAATTTGACAAAAGCATAGCAACGCTCTCCGGAGGGCAGAAAACAAGGGTTGCCCTGGCGAAGCTCCTGCTAACCCATCCTGACCTTATAATGCTTGACGAGCCTACAAACCATCTGGATCTCTCATCCATAGAATGGCTGGAGGGTTTCCTTCAGGGCTACAAAGGCACAGTGATCACTGTAGCTCATGACAGATATTTTCTTGATAAGTTCGTAACAAAGGTGATCGATATAGAAAACGGTAAAGCCATGGTATATATGGGCAGCTATACCGCTTTTTCGGAAAAGAAAAGAGCGCTCCGCGAATCCCGGCTCAAAGCCTACATGAACCAGCAGGCGGAAATACAGCATCAGGAGCAGGTTATCGAGAAGCTGAGATCCTTTAATCGTGAGAAGTCCATAAAAAGAGCCGAATCACGTGAAAAGATGCTGGATCGGATAGACCGGATAGAAAAGCCCGCGGATCCGGACGATGCAATGAAGCTTAAGATCACTCCGTCAGTTATTTCCGGAAGGGATGTTCTGCATATGGAAAATCTAAGCAAGGCCTACCCGGGCAATGCCTTATTCTCAGATGTAACCCTTGATATAAGGCGCGGTGAAAGGGTTGCTGTCATAGGAAACAACGGAACCGGAAAGACTACCCTGCTGAAAATCCTTACCGGACTGGAAAAGGCTGATTCCGGCTCCTTCAGAACAGGGACAAATGTAAAGATCGGATATTATGACCAGGAGCATCAGGTACTCCACCAGGAAAAGACCCTTTTTGAAGAAATCTCTGACGCATATCCATCAATGGACAATACCAGGATAAGAAATACTCTCGCCGCATTTTTATTCTACGGAGACGATGTTTTCAAGCCTGTTTCGGCCCTTTCCGGAGGTGAAAGAGGCAGGCTGTCCCTCGCAATGCTGATGCTGTCAAACGCAAATTTCCTTGTCCTTGACGAGCCCACAAACCATCTGGATGCAACCTCCAAGGAGATCCTGGAAAAGGCTTTGAATGAATACGAGGGAACGCTTCTGTATGTTTCACATGACAGGTATTTTATCAATCAGACCGCTACCCGCATCCTGGAGCTTGAAGATCATTCGTTCACGGGGTATATAGGAAATTACGATTATTATCTTGAGAAAAAAACATCTCCCGCTTCAGGCTCGGATCCGTCTGAAGCTGTTACTGAGAGCATTTCCGAAAGCAAGCTTTCCTGGCAGGAGCAGAAGGCCGCCGAAGCTGAAAAACGCAGGCGCGAGAACAGGGTAAAGCGTATAGAGGATGAGATAGCCTTGCTTGAAGCTCAGAAAAAAGAGATTGAAGAAAGGATGTCCGCCCCCGGGACAGCCACCGATGCAGAAAAACTGACTTCTCTCTCCCTTGAAGCTGCGGAGAAAGAAGCCAGACTGAATGATCTCTATGAGGAATGGGAAACACTTAACGAATAGCCTTACAGCTTCTCAAGACTTTCCCTTATCTTTTTGATGAACTCCTCCGTATTGCATACATGGATATCATCCATGGTTGTAAGATTCACAAGATCCTTTGTCATATACCCCGACTCGATAGTAGAAAGTGTAGCCTTTTCCAGCTTATCGGCAAATTCCTCAAGGGCGGGAAGCTTATCAAACTCTCCCCTCTTTCTCAGGGCTCCTGACCATGCAAATATGGTCGCAACCGGATTTGTGGAGGTCTCCTCTCCCTTCAGATGCTTATAGTAATGTCTCTGTACCGTACCATGGGCCGCCTCATACTCATACACTCCCTTAGGGGATACAAGGACCGATGTCATAAGCGCAAGTGAACCACAGGCGGAGCTTACCATATCACTCATTACATCCCCGTCATAGTTCTTGCAGGCCCATATGAAGCCGCCCTCGGACTTCATAACACGCGCCACTGCATCATCTATAAGTGTATAGAAATAAGTGATGCCGGCCTCCTCGAATCTGCTCTTATATTCCCTGTCATACATTTCCTGGAACACATCCCTGAACTGACCGTCATATTTCTTTGATATCGTATCCTTGGAAGCAAACCAGAGGTCCTGTCTGGTTGAAAGAGCATATTCAAAGCAGGTCTTTGCAAAGGATTCTATGGATGCATCCAGATTATACTGAGCCTGCAGCACACCGGGACCCTCAAAGCTGAAGACCTCATGTCTTATCTCCTTACCGTCCTTATTGGTGAATACAAGCTCGGCCTTTCCTGCCTCCTCTATCCTTATCTCGGTATTCTTATATACGTCACCATAGGCATGACGCGCCAGGGTTATAGGCTTCTTCCAGCTCCTAACATTCGGCTCGATCCCCTTCACTGATATCGGAGCTCTGAAAACGGTTCCGTCAAGGATCGCCCTGATGGTTCCGTTGGGGCTCTTGTACATTTTTTTAAGACCATATTCCTCCACTCTCTTCTGATTGGGAGTGATCGTGGCACATTTTACAGCTACTCCGTATTTAAGTGTGGCATTTGCCGAATCTATGGTCACCTGATCATCTGTTTCATCACGGTGCTTCATTCCAAGATCATAATATTCCGTCTTAAGATCAACAAAAGGCTCGATAAGATCCTCCTTTATATACTTCCAAAGGATCCTCGTCATCTCATCCCCGTCCATTTCAACAAGCGGGGTCGTCATTTTGATCTTTTCCATAAACTGTATCCTCCTGAATTTTAATTATACTCACGGCCGGATCGCCTTCTCTCCAAAGCCTCTGCAGTCTCCGCCTTGCAGCGATCCGTGCCTGTGTCCGTATTGATGGTAATGCCGGTAAGATGGGCATGGAGTTTTGGGTTCCGGGCAATTACAAAACCTATACTTTATTGCGATTGTGTTTTTGGCTTGGAGGTGGTCATGTGTTTCTTTCG
>CAMUZQ010000119.1 GCA_947165275.1 uncultured Lachnospiraceae bacterium
CATCACAGAGGAAGAATTTACCGCCAAAAAGAAGCAGATATTGGGGATCTGAAGGTAATCTCGGGGGACTACAGGCATGATACAAAAGAAATTTCTATGCAGGGATATCGGGGCCGCAAAGGACAGTATACCTGAGATAAAACGTATCCTGACTGAAACGCCGTATAAGGCTGCGGTACTTACTTTCTATGAGACTGGGCTCACCAAACAGGAGGTAGAGGGCTTCGTAGAAGACATAAAAGAGATCGGTGCAGATGATCTGAAGATAGCCGGGATCTCTATCGCCGTGATCGCCGAGCTGACGCCTGAAGGGACAGGCATACTGATAAACCTGATCCTCACGGAAGAAGCGGATATCGAGGTGGTCACTCTTCCGTGCGAACCCGGAGGAGAGGAAGAGGCTGCGGCTAAGCTTCGCGGAAGACTGGATGATAAGTCGGATGCGAAGGTGGTGGAGCTCTTTGTAAGCAACATGGAGCTCTTCACAACACGGTTCATAGAAAAGTCCATGGAAGGTCATGAGGATGCCGTCCTGTTCGGTACAGCTACCATCCGCAATCTGCCCACCAAGCTCTCTGTGGAGAATGGTGAACAGGTCATAGAAAAAGAAGAAGATGTATCCCAGCTAAGAGACGAGCTCATCGTAGGAGACAGTATCCTGCAGGACGGCTTCGTGGCTGTGATCTTCTCAGGTGAAAACCTGCATGTACAGGCAAACTATGCTCTCGGCTGGAGCCCCATAGGCAGGAGGCTGCGCCCGGAACTGGGTGAGCGCGCCCTTAAAGGCGAGACTGTCATCACTAAGCTCAACTCCAACACGGCAGTTGATATCTACAGGGAGTATCTCGGAGTCTATCCGGACTCATACTTTATCAGCAACATATGTGAATTTCCGTTCATAGTAGAGCGTGACGGTATCAGTATCTGTCTGATACCCATAGACTGCGGCAGGGACGGGGAGCTCTATTTCATGATGAACGTTCATGACGGAGAGTATCTCAGGTTCTCTTTTGCATCCCATGACGAGGTTATGGCTGCCAGCTGGGATTCGCTCTGCACAATGGAGCGGTTTCAGCCTGACGCACTCTTCCTCACACTGTGCGGCAACAGGCTCAATTTCCTGAAAGAAGATGCACATCTTGAATGGGACGGCTTCAAAAAGGCGTCACCCGACCTGGCGCTGATGCACGGGGCGTGCGAGCTCTTCTACCATGAGGGTAAGGGCGGGATACTGAACAGCGCCCACCTGGCCATAGGAATGAGAGAAGGGGAGCCGAAGGATGACGACAGAGAGTATCACCACAGGGATATAGAGAGTCTGCGGCACGGACGCAACATACCGCTGTCTGACAGGATGTCCGCATTCCTTAGAAAGACCACCTCGGAGCTTCAGGAAGTGGCGACCAAGGCAAAGGATGCGAGCAACTCCAAATCTGCTTTCCTTTCTCATATGTCGCATGAGATCAGGACGCCTATCAACGCAATCCTTGGCATGGACGAGATGATACTGAGAGAGAGCGGTGAGGAAGATATACTGCACTATGCCGAGGATATCAGATCCGCCGGTAATAACCTTTTGGGTATAGTGAACGATGTGCTGGACTTCTCCAAGATAGAAGCGGGAAAGATGAACATCATACCTGTGGAGTATGATCCGGCATCGGTAATAAACGATCTGTACAATGTCGTCTGGCTCAGGGCGGAGAACAAAGGACTCTCGGTGAAGCTCGATATAGACCCTTCGATACCCTCCATGCTCTACGGAGATGAGACAAGAGTAAAACAGATCATCACCAATCTGCTGACCAACGCCGTAAAGTACACGGAAAGTGGAACGATCACCCTGACGATGAGGAGACTGACGGAGGTCGGACCTCAGGACCGGGAAGCTATGGCTCTGTCATGTCCGGGAGAACAATGTCCGGAGAATGCAGTGAGGCTTCGGGTGACGGTGAAGGATACCGGTATAGGCATACGTCCCGAGGATATGGAAAGGCTCTTTAATGAATATGAGCGGGTAGAGGAGCGGCGAAACCGCACCATAGAGGGGACCGGCCTGGGACTCAACATCACAAGAGAGCTTCTGGAACTCATGGGGAGCAGACTCTTCGTGGAGAGTACCTACGGAGAAGGCTCCGAGTTCGGATTCGAGCTGGTACAGGGTGTGCTGAAAGACGATCCCATTGGGGAGTATGACAGAAAGTTCAGGAACACGGGCAAGAGGCAGTACCATGTGCGCTTCACGGCAGAGGATGCCCATATCCTGGTGGTGGACGACAACAGAGTAAATCTGGATGTCATCAGGAACCTTCTGAAGAAGACCAGGATAGCGATAGATACGGCAGAATCCGGAGAGAAAGCTCTGGAGCTGGTAAGGGAGAACGCGTATGACGTGATATTCCTGGATCATCTCATGAAGGGGATGGACGGCCCGGAGACCCTGAAAAAGATGAAGGAGATGGAGGACAATCTGTCACAGGCGACTCCGGTGATAGCTCTTACCGCAAACGCGATGTCAGGTGCCAGAGAAGAGTATATGAGGGCAGGATTCAAGGATTATCTTTCCAAGCCCATAAACTCAAAGAAGCTGGAGGACATGCTCTTCAACTATATCTCTCCTGAAAAGGTACGGACGGTATCGGATGAAGATGATAAGAGAAAGCGCGACCTGAGCTCGCTCCTGCCGACATGGCTCGTGAAGAGCAACGTTATAGACGCTGCCGAGGGACTGAAGAACTGCAGTACGGAGGATGTGTACATGATCGTCCTGGAGACCTTCCGGGAAGTGATCGGAGAGAATGCGGATGAGATAGAAGACTATTATCAGAAGGAAGACTGGGAGAACTATACGGTAAAGGTACATGCCCTGAAATCCTCTGCCAAGACCATAGGCGCGATGGCTGTTTCCGAGCAGGCGGCCCTTTTGGAAAAGGCAGGAAGTGAGGGGGATATCGTTACCATACAAAGAGACACTCATAAGCTGATGGACGACTACCGGTCTCTGCTGGAGGAGCTGGCACCGCTTGATAAATGAACGGCAGACAGAAATTTTGAAAAAATAATTGCCAGAACCGAAAACTACATCGTATAAGTTTATAGAAGACGGTGATGATCGGTCGAGAGGAGTGGAGGATATGGATAATACGTAAAAGAAGTTGAGGAAACTGTTTGACTTCCAGAGATTTGAAAAGGAGCCGGGACTGTAGAGCGTGATCGACAGTGTGAAGCAGGGACGCTCAGGCGGATACAAGCTGTCGGATGAGGATCTGGAGTTCGCAGCAGGCGGCGTGGCCAATGTGCAGGGTGAAGATCCCCAGGCATACGGCAGGTGTACGGTGGCACACTGCGGATGTCAGCTGAGTAAGACAAGCTTCGGATATGTATGTTCTGCAGGGCATTGTCTGGATAAAAACAAAAAATACATAGGTGATATGTCATCTATGGATAAATCCTTCTGATCTCGACCGGATCACAGGAGATACAAAGAACGGCCCGTTTATACAGACGGGTCGTTTTTAAATGAAAGCAAATCCTTGCGAATGACATACAAAAATGATACTATCTCTATATAGGAGGTGAAGAAAATGGCACAGGCAATGGTTAATTTTCGGATGGACGAAACTTTGAAGAGTAATATGGAAAAAACCTGTAAAAAGATGGGACTAACTGTTACGGCAGCATATACAATGTTTGCAACAAAGGTCACAAATGAGCAGAGAATTCCGTTTGAAATAACAGCAGATCCTTTTTACAGTGAGAGAAATATGGATCGGCTTCGTAAAAATGCTGCTGAAATGGATAAGACCGGCGGAACAGTTCATGAGGTCCGGTTGGATGACTAAGGCATGGACGGATGACGCATGGGATGATTTTCTGTACTGGACAGAGCAGGATAAGAAGACGTTACGTCAGATCAAAAAACTTTTGAAGGATATAGACAGAAACGGTTATAAAGGTATTGGGCACCCTGAACCGCTTACCGGAGATCTTGCGGGATATTGGAGTCGTCATATCGATGAAAAGAACCGTATAGTATATAAGATTGATGAGAGTATAGTTAAAATAATCCAATGTGGCTCTCATTACAGAGATAAATGATAAGATAAGAAAGAGAAAAGGGGGATATCAAGTAAGGCAGGTCAGAGGTATAATCCTTCTTTGCGACTTGGAGGTGAACGGATAATGTATGAGATGATTCTATATTGGTCAAAGGAAGACGATTGCTATCTTGTTGAAGTTCCTGAACTTCCGGGATGTATGGCAGACGGCAAGACCAGAGCAGAGGCTGTAGCTAATGCCGAGGTTATCATTTCGGAATGGATAGAGGTGGCAAAAGAGGACGGCAGACCAATCCCTGTGCCAAGAGGCAGATTGGTGTATGCCTGACTATAGCATTCCATAAAAGGGGATGAGACGTTCTTTGCTGATGAAAATCTGATGAAAAAATCGTGCAGGTATATTTTCGATGCTGTGTCAGGTCAAAATGACGTGGTAACTGTGTTATTGGGACGAATGATATAGAGAGGCCAACGCTATATACCTGAGAAGGTGCATTGCCAAGGTGGAGACCGCGGGTTCGGTCTCCGTTCCACTCCGGTCGGCGCTAAACCGAGGTCCACCGGACCTCGAGCGCCCCGTCTGTCGCTCTTTCGTAGAGGCTCGCAGATTCTTGATTTTATCAGGGTTTGCGGGTTTTTATTTTATCATAATCTGTGTTGTCTATGGTTACCTTTGGTTACCCATGGTTACCATCTCTGGTTACGCTTCAAGGGCTTTACGAGCCTGTTCCTCATCCGCCTTTGTATAATAGTGCTTCAATGCAACATCAGGCGAATTACCAAGAGCTGGGAGGCCAGTATCACATTGCCGCCGGTATTGTTTACGACCTTTGTTATCGCATTACGGCGGAAGCTGTGGGTTCCCTTTATTAGATCTTTCTGAATCTCGTCCGCCATATCCGCATCACGAATCAGAGACTCCGAAGCCTGTGTATTTTCTATGACATTTAGCTGGTTCTTGATTGTATGCTCTAAGCGGTTCTGCTGTGCACCGATCTTACTGCGTATATTATTTAGCTTAAGAAGAGCGGGCTCCATCCTGCCGATAGCATCCCTTTTGCCGGGCAGATCTACATGATGCTGTGGTTAATTAAAGATTCCGTTCCGGGCGAGAACCAGTACGGACCAAACCCCAAAGGGCTTTGAAAAATGCAATTATAGGAAAAGGAGAATCGTACGATCTATGGGGATAGTTTTCCCTTAGTATTACCGGATACGCACGGAAAACGACCGAATACCCCAAACAGCTTACAGTGCAGGATATAATTCCGTATAATATGACAAAGCACAAAAAAATTCCTTAAAGCAGGACGGAATGCATAAGTAGGATAAAACAATGGCAGATAGAAAAAATATGGAATTGAACGATGAGGAAATGCAGAATGCGGCAGGTGGAGAAAACAGTGACCGTGGCCGCTATGAATACGGAAGGGTGACCGGATTCTTTGAAAATTACCATATGAACCGCTGGAGTGTTACCCTGGATGACGGAAGGGAGATTGTTGCCGCGTATTATGCAATAGGCAAAATGCTGGATCCCGGAACAAGGGTTAAAGTAGAACTCGTAGGAATGGGCAAATGGAATATCGTGGGTTTCCAGGATGGGCCTTCTATTTAGACAGATTAGAAGAATGATAACAGTAATCCACGGAACCATAGTAGCCTGTTGATGCGGAGGTAGACAATGAAAAAAATACTAAAAG
>CAMUZQ010000120.1 GCA_947165275.1 uncultured Lachnospiraceae bacterium
CTGGTCGCCTGGTCAAATACGATTCTTGATTTTTCGATAAAAATCAAGAATCTATGACTTCTTGATATGTGTCAAAACGTCTGATTTCTGATATTATTTAATATGATGCTGTGTAACAGGACACGGTTACACGAGGTGGGTTTGTTTTATAAAGGAGTCAAAGCAATGGGTGAGAACGAAAAGAGCTTAAATAGCGGGATTCAGGAAACAGCAGGGACTCAGCAGGGAATGAACAAAAAGATCACTGACGGCAACTATGACAAGGCGCTGGCAGTCAAATGCCTTAACGGTACCTTTGTCGGCAAGGCTTCAGACGGGGTCATAGTCCACAAGGGAATCCCTTTTGTCGGAAGTCAGCCGGTCGGGGAGCTTCGCTGGAAGGCGCCTGTGGAGGCGGTAAAGGATGATGGAATCTACGAAGCCTATAATTATGGGAAAGCTCCTGTCCAGACGCCCGGCGACCCGGCTTATGAATATGGCGTGGGTGAGGACTGCCTTTATCTGAATGTCTGGAGGTCTGAGGAGACGTCCGGTGACAAGAAGCCTGTCATTGTATGGATCTTCGGCGGAGGCTTTGAGGTCGGTGGAGCTCCTGACCCTCAGTATGACTGCTGTAATCTGATAAAAGAGAATCCTGAGGTGATCATCGTTACAATATCCTACAGGGTCAGCTTTTTCGGCTTCCTGCATCTGTCACATCTGTCAGACGGCAAGGATTACGAGGATGCATCGAATCTCGGGATAATGGATCAGGTGATGGCTCTGAAGTGGGTTCATGAGAATATAGCGGCCTTTGGCGGCGATCCTGATAATGTGACCTTATGGGGCGAGTCTGCAGGCGCTGCAAGCTGCACGATCATCCCCCTGGTAAAGGGCTCACAGCAGTATTTCAGGCGTGTGATCGCTCAAAGCGGCGCTCCTGCCCAGATGAGGAGTCCGGAGCAGGCTATCGTCTGCACGGACAGACTGATGGAGAAGCTTGGCTGCAGCACAGTCGGGGAGCTTAAGAAAAAAAGCGCTGAAGAAATCTCTGATGCATGGAAGGAGCTTTACGGGTTTTACCAGGTGATGGGCTTACGCACCTTCCCGGAGAGAGACGGCAGATACCTTCCACTGGATCCGTGGAAGGCATACGCTGAGGGTATAGCAAAGGATATTGATTTCCTTCAGGGCTGCAATAAGGATGAAATGAATACCTTCCTCGGAGTGCTCGGGCCAGATGCCTGGAATGCATGGGCAGGCGGGCGTAAGGCTGAGAAGCTTGCCCAGCTGACAGATGAGGAAAAGAAGCTGGTGGAGAGCTACTGCAGTGAGATCGGGGGAGAGGAGTACGAATCAACCGTCCGTCTCTTCAGCCAGATAATGTTTATTGCACCGCAGATAAGACTGTCGGATGAGCAGGTCAGAGGCGGCGGAAGGTCGTATACCTTCTACTTTATGCCCGAGTCCTCTCTGCCATTGATCAAGTGCGGACATGCTATAGAGCTGTCGACAGTATTTGCTCATCCTGAGATAAATGACTTCACGGGAAGAGCCTTTGACGAGACCTTCACGAAGACCGTACGCAAAATGTGGGTCCAGTTTGCAAAGACCGGAAATCCTTCTCTTGACGCGGATATTTCTCCCGACGGAAAGGCTCATGAATGGCCGCTCTACGACCTGAAGGACAGGCAGGTTATGGCTCTTGATGAGAATGATATCCGTCCCTGCAGGGAATCTGAATTGAAGATCGTTGACTGGGAGAGAACATGTTTCCTCACCGGCTATTATATGCCATGACAGATATGACCGGCCTGATGCCGGCGTCTGGGAAGCCGTCAGAAATAAAGGAGCTGCAGAAGAGCTTTGATCAGGCCGGACGGGCCGGTTTATAAGGAGGTATTTTGGATGGAAAAAAACACAGAATGGAAGGGCATCCTCATAGGAGTGATCCTGATAGCAGCAAGCGCTGTTTTCATACCTGTTTTTATCAAAAAGGCCACAGGGATCACATACAGGCACTGGACCAGGCCTGCTGAGAAGGATTTCATTAATAATGTTCCGGTGGAAGTAAGGAAAACGGAGGAAGCTGTCAATGATGATTGATACAGAAAAGATCGCAAATGACTGTATAAGGGCGATCAACGATAAGATCCGTAATCTGAATAATCTCAATATCATAGTGGCAGGCAAAACAGGGGTTGGAAAGAGCACGCTTATCAACAGTGTATTCAGGGAAAAGCTTGCCGAGACAGGTATGGGGAGACCGGTTACCGAGCATATGCGCAGGCTCACAAAAAAAGACTATCCTCTGTCCATATATGACACCAGGGGATTTGAGCTGGGTAAGGATGCTCAGAAGGAGGTCAAGCAGGAGGTCCTTAATACCATCAGGGAGGGACTTGCGACAAAGGATGTAAATAAGGCCATACATTGCATATGGTACTGCATCAATACTGCGTCGAACCGGATAGAGCCGGAAGAGATAGAATGGCTTAAGGATTTTTCCAGGGATAATCAGATCACGCAGGTCCCGGTCATAATAATACTCACCCAGGCCTTTTCCAGAAAGAAGGCTGATGAGTTAAGGAAATATATCCTGGATCAGAATCTCGATGTGATCCAGGTCATCCCGGTCCTTGCGGAGGATTATGAGATCGATGATGAATATATAGCAAAGGCATACGGGCTGGATCTTCTCATCAGGGTTATGGCAGAGGCGCTCCCTGATGAGCTGCAGGACACTCTTCAGAATGTCCAGATCGCCTCCCTTGAAGAAAAAAAGCGATACGCACAGGCGGCCGTGGCTACGGCGACAGCTTCGGCAATAGGAGAATGTCTGGTTCCTATTCCGTTAGCCGACTGTGCGATGCTGATACCTACCCAGATCGCCATGATAGCATCGATCACTGCTATCTTCGGGTTGGATGTGAACAGGAGCGTGATCACAGGCTTCGTATCATCGACCATAGGGGCGAGCGGTGCCACAGTCCTGGGTAAGACTGTGGCAGCAACCCTTTTAAAGCTGATACCCGGCGCGGGATCCGCCACCGGAGGACTGATATCCAGCGGGACAGCGGGAATACTGACCACAGCCCTTGGAGAAACCTATATCCTTATCATGTGCGCTGTCTTTAAAGGTGAGATGTCCGAAAAGGATCTTGAAAGCAGGGAAGGCAAAAAGAAGATAAGAGAATTGTTTAAGGAGCAGCTGAAGCTGGTGGGAAGAAAGAAGGCAACGGACCCGGGGGACGGGGTTTAGGGTTCTCAAGTTAACATAATTCGAACTTCAAAGAAAAATGATAACAAAGGCGGTACAGGAGCTGAAACGGTTCCTGTACCGTTCTTTATCATCTGTTTGCCATTCTGGAGGATTAATTGTTCTCTTTCACTGGATCTGTCTGCGTCTGTTGCCATGTCTATGTGATTCAAGTATAACACCCGCAGGCTGAAGTCGTGAGTATAAATGTGCCCGCTTCATTCTTCGGATAATAGTAGCTCCTAAGAGGATCGCCGCAGGTATACCGGTTGACGAGATGATGATTTCTCTCTAAACTTAAAGGAAGGATGATACCTCGTGTATCTGTTCAGTATGCTGGACAGATACGATGGGCGTATTTTTGACGAAAGGATATGGCTATGGGGTTTTATATCAATCCGGGGAATGAGAATTTTAGAGAAATCCTGAACGATGAATACATTGACAAGTCAGGTCTGATATCCGTGATCAATCATACGATCGGCACAAATCGACGACTCTCCTGCGTCAGCCGTCCCCGCCGCTTCGGCAAGTCTTACGCGGCAAATATGCTGGAGGCGTATTACGATAGCAGCTGTGACTCTCACAACTTGTTCGATGACCTTGAGATTGCAGAGGATCCGGACTACGAGAAGCATCTGAATCAGTACAACGTGCTGTATCTGGATATAACCGGATTTATGGCGGATACGAATTTGGAAGGCTTGCCGGGTTATATTTGTGAGCGGATCCTCAGAGATGTGAGAAAGGGGTTTCCGGAAGTAGACCCTGGGGAGTCTGTAAAAGAGGCTCTTTTTTCCATAGTCAAACAGTCCGGCCGAAAATTCATCGCCATCATAGACGAGTGGGATGCGCCTGTCAGGGATCCATATAGTACGGAAAAGACAAAGAAAGATTTTTTGGAATTCCTGCGCTCCTTGTTTAAGAGCGACATCACGAAAAAAGTCTTTGCGGCGGCCTACATGACAGGGATACTTCCCATTAAAAAGGACGGGACACAGTCAGCCATCTCGGAGTTTTGTGAGTATCCCATCATCGATCCTGCCGGGTGTGCAAGGTATGCGGGATTCACGGAGGACGAGGTGCAGGCAATCTGTCAGCGTCATGATGTATCGTTTGAGAAGATGAAAGAATGGTACAATGGATACAATCTGTATCTGGAAGATGATACACCGATTGCCATCTACAATCCGAATTCCGTAATGAAAGCGGCCAATCGTGGAAAATTCAAGTCCTACTGGGGGCAAAGCTCAGCGGTGTACGGGGCACTCGATTATATCAACATGGATTTTGCCGGTTTGGGCGAAGCTGCAGAAAAGCTCACAGCGGGGCTGGAGATACCGGTAAAAACGACAGAATTTTGCAATGATATGACCGTCTTTGATTCGGCGGATGATGTGCTCACACTGTTGTTACATTTCGGGTATCTGACTTTTGTGGCAGAAGGGAAAAATGTCTGTCGAATTCCCAATCATGAGATTATGGAAGAATTTGCCGGAATGATCCACAAGGTAAGCCATAAGGAAACCATGCTCCGTCTCAAAGAGTGCGAGCAGTTTTTGGCGGACATCATAGCGGGAAATGCGGATGCCGTCGCAGCCAATGTGCAGAAAGTGCATATGAAAGAGAGCGCCCCTTTGTGGTACAATGATGAACAAGCGCTGCGGGCGATTATTAAGCTGGCATTCTTCACGTTTCGCGACCATTATATCAAATTAGAAGAGCTGCCTTCCGGTAACGGATACGTTGACATGGCCTACATTCCAAAGAAATACGATCCATCACCGGCATTGATCATCGAACTGAAAGCCGGCGGCACGCCGGAGGAAGCCATCGAGCAGATACGATCAAGGAATTACACATCTTCACTTGAGGGGTTGCGTGATGATATACGTCTCGTTGCCATCACTTACGATAAGGATGACAAGACGAAACCGCATCATTGTCTGATCGAGAGGGCTTAAAGGGTGATAATGCGAGCGTGGTGGGTGACAGGGGGATGCCCCATTCCCCCGGCAGCCGATTGGAAGAACAAAATCAAGGAGAATTATGACAGATGAGACAGAAAATGAAACAGTTGATGGGTATCCTGCTCAGCCTTGTGATGGTGTTGGGCTTGATGCCGGGGGTGAGTTTGACAGCGTATGCGGATGGTACAACATATGATCCGGCTTCAACGTACACTGGCTTTGGCACTTTGAATACAAACGATACCGAGGTGACCATTAGTGGGGTGTCCGGGAAAACGTGGTATGTAATAGCCAACGATAGTACAACGGTCACACTGCTGTCAAAAGATAGCTTTGGAGACAAAGCATTTAACAGCAGTGGAACAGGTTTTGATTATGCAACATCCGAAATCAAAACATATGTGGATGGATTGACTGGAGAGGGGCAGCCGCTCGCAGGAATCAGCAGCGTGATATCCGATTTAACCCTGATTGATACAACAACGGCACAAGGATTGTCTGAGACAAAGAGAAAAGTAGGTGGCATTACATGGTGGCTCTGCTCGCAGGGTG
>CAMUZQ010000121.1 GCA_947165275.1 uncultured Lachnospiraceae bacterium
CTGAGCCTTGGCTCTGACCGAAAGAAACACATGACCACCTCCAAGCCGAAAACACTATCGCGAAAAAGTATGACTTCTTGCGTGCAAAATCGGAAATGCACGCAAGAATTTGGGCTTTGCCCAAACACGCCCCTTGCTTCGCAAGGACCTGGTCAGATACGATTATTGTTTTTTCGATAAAAAACAATAATCTATATGATATAATCGGATTATACATTAGCGGTCCGGGTATTTCAATTCCGGACCATTGGTAAAACGCTTGCAGACAGACAGGAAAATAAATAAAAACATAATATGGACCTTTATTTCACTGGTTCTTGCAATACTGACCATACGTGTAGTGCTTAAGACAGGGAAAAATACATCTGTCAGTGAATTGATCGCAGTTGTCGGTTCTTCTGATAAATCCTACTTTATACTTGGAGTTACGGCAGCTGCAATGTATGTATGGTTTGAGGGAGTAGCCATATGTTCCATCCTCAGATCGACGGCTTATCCTCAAAGCAGTATGAAGGGGCTTTTGTACAGCACATCAGATGTTTATTTTTCTGCAATCACACCCTCGGCTACAGGAGGCCAGCCTGCCAGTGCTTTTTTTATGATAAGAGATGGTATTCCGGCGGGGATAGCAACAGCGGCGCTTATCCTGAATCTTATGATGTATACCTTGTCCATATTGGTTTTGGGCATTATTTCTGTTATCATCAGTCCATATGCTT
Source organism: uncultured Lachnospiraceae bacterium (assembly GCA_947165275.1). Classification (GTDB taxonomy): domain Bacteria; phylum Bacillota; class Clostridia; order Lachnospirales; family Lachnospiraceae; genus NK4A144. Next base: position 720 of record CAMUZQ010000121.1, read on the forward strand.
TTTGGGGCTTCACCGGATTTGCCAGGCTTCTGATATGTATAGGTTTTGCCGCACTGTCTGTTCTTGCTTTTTTTTTCTATATATTATTGAAAAAGGAAGAGCTGATATTTAAGCCTTTGATAAAGCTCATAACTTTTCTTTATGATAAAAAGCTTATTAAAGAGAAGGAAAGAAAGCTGGCAAGACTGGAGAAAACAGGGAATGATTATAAAGCCTGCTCCATGCTGATCTCGGGAAGATCAAGGGTGCTGACAGGTGCTTTTTTCTGGAATTTTTTGCAGAGAGCATCACAGATCATGGTTCCTATGCTGATATATGCATCCCTCGGTGGTGATAAGGCTGAAATGCCTGTGGTTTTTTCAAAGCAATGCCTTATCACCATAGGATATAATTTTATTCCTGTCCCGGGCGGAATGGGGATATCAGATTATCTTATGATAGCTGGCTTTACGAAAATGATGGGGGAATATATGGCATATAACGTTGAGCTTATCAGCAGAGGCGTGACCTTTTACATATGTGTATCGATAAGTGGCATCATCACTTTAATAGGATATATAACTGGGAGGAAAAGAAAATGATAGGAGTATATGACTATACGGTTATATTGACATACTTATCTCTTATCTCCGGTCTTTTGGGAATAATAGTAACTGTAACCGGTGCAGGGCATCCGGAAATGGGGATATTCTTTTTAATGGTTTCGGGGCTTTTGGATGCATTTGACGGCAAAGTCGCAAGGACCAAGAAAAAACGTTCCCGGATAGAAATAAATTTTGGCATTCAGATAGATTCACTTACGGATCTGATATGCTTTGGAGTTCTTCCCGTAACGATCGGTCTGGCCCAGCTGAGGATCAGAGGTATCTTCACGGAGATTGTGCGCAAAAGAGATTATGACGGATCATTTCCGATCCTGATCATTCTTCTGACAATAGCGCTTTTTTATGTTCTGGCTGCCCTCATAAGGCTGGCGTATTTCAATGCCACCAGCGATATGCGGATGGAGGAGGAAAAGAGGACAGGGGTTTCGTATTATATGGGCCTTCCTGTTACTGCGGCTGCATTGATCTTTCCACTGGTGATGCTCATTCATTTTTTCAGCAACTGGGATCTCACATATTTCTATTTTCTGATGATGCTGATCGTTTCGATCGCGTTTGTTGCAAATGTTAAGATAAAGAAGCCCGGAAAGCTGGGACTTGCGGTCCTGATCGTGATCGGACTTGCGGAGTTTGCTGCCGGCATAGCCGCGTTCAGTATGTATACCGGATGAGGGACGGGGATTCATAAATGGCTTTTCTGGATTTTTTATACAAGAATAAAGCCGGAAGGATCATCCTTCGTCCGCTAATAAGCAGACCTGTGTCGGAGCTGTCAGGAAGGCTGCTCGATCACCGGGCATCAAGACTGCTGATAGGGCCGTTTGTAAACAGATACGATATTGATCTAAATGATTATCAGCTTGATGATATAAACTGCTTCAATGATTTTTTTTGCAGGAGGATAAAAAACGGACTGAGACCTGTTGACTGCAATGAAAAACATCTGACAGCCCCGTCTGACGGATTGCTCAGCGTATACAGTATCACAGAGGATCTGATCCTTAGCGTAAAGCAGAGCAGATTTACTGTCAGCAGGCTGCTTAAGGACAAAAAGCTTGCCTCTCTGTTTGATGGCGGCTATGCTCTTGTTTTCAGACTGTGTGTGGATCATTATCACAGATATGTATATTTTGATTCCGGAAAAAAATACAGGGACCGGCGTATAAAGGGAGTTTATCACACGGTAAGACCCGTTGCGCTTGGAGAGTATCCTGTATTTACGGAAAATACCAGAGAATATTGCGTGATAGACAGTGAAGGCTTCGGGCGCGCAGTGCAGATGGAGGTGGGAGCCATGCTCGTCGGCCGGATCGTAAATGACTGCCCTGCCGCCGGCAGGATCAAAAGAGGAGAGGAGAAAGGACATTTCGAATATGGAGGGTCTACCATAATCCTTCTTCTCTCAAAGGACAGAGTGGCACTCAGACAGGATCTGCAGGACATACTGGATACAAACACGGAGATCCCTGTTGTTCTGGGGGAGAGCCTGGGGGACGGGGTCAGTGGTCCATTAGTGCGCAATAAAAGAGCAATGAATGCTCAATGCAAGGATACTGAAAGGGCCATAGTCAAACAGAAAGGGAAATAAGAAATGAAGAGAGGATTATCTTTTGCCATCCTCATCTGCCTTATGGGGGTGATGCTGCTTACGGGCTGTGGCAGCGAGGCTGAGGATGATAACGGATATGAAGCGGATAATGATCAGCAGTCGGAAGAATATACAGAGGAATATTATGACGATGAAGAATATGACTCTGATGAAGGCAGTCCTTTCGGTGAACGCAAGGGCGATGAAGCGGCTATGCAGGCTGACGGTGATGGATATCGGACTGAAAATGTGATACCTGAATATGACGATTCAGGCGTAAATCCCATACCGACAGATATCAATGTATACTGTGACGAGGCCGCGCTGGAGCACGCGAAGGAGACCGGGACCGAGGACTACCTCAACTGGCTCTGCGATACTGTGATAAACAAATACGCGCCCCAGGCCGTGGACAGGCTCCTTGCTATCCCGGAATTTAAGGAAGGCGCCGAAGCAGGTCTTTTAAGCAGATACACGACCTTCAATCTCACCTACAACCCGGAAACAGGCTATGGAGCCATAACTCTTGTCATGCCGGTACTGGAGGACGGCTCCACTCCCACGGATGATATGGAGACAGCCACAATATATAATATAGGCCATCAGCTGTCCGTAAACACATCCGAATTCGGACCTGAGATCATGAATGACGCCAAAAAGCAGACAGAGCTTCAGGCTACCCTGCTCCATGAGATGATGCATGCATTTATGTATGATTACGCAAGAAACTCCCATGAGGGATGCGACAGGAACGGGGACTTCATACCCGGCGAATCGGTTCCGGATTGGTTTGCTGAGGGGCTGGCGGAAAGCGTGAACAGCGGCTTCAGCAACAGGCTTGAAGAGATGATCTCAATGGCGGCATACGATGCAGAGGATTACGATGAGATCATGGAGGTGTTTAAGGACAGAGAGAGATTGTGGAATGCCGTCCAAAAATACGATCCATACGAAAACCTGGATATGGATGAAGAGGCAAAAAATCAGGCATATGCCGGCTTTGAAGGACACAATCCCATGGAGGTTTCCATGGATTATAATACATATTCACTTGGATATGTTGCCTGCATGTATCTTTATTCCATGGCGGCACAGTCCCTCGGAAAGCAGGCATTTGTAAACGGTGAACCCGACATGGAGGCTTTAAGAGAAGGCATGGGTCTTATTATACAGTCTCTTTCCAATGGGTACAGTCTTGATGAGATCGTAGCGGAGATATCAGCAGATGAAGCCTCGGGAGCGCCGCTCTACAAAAATACAGCTGACTTCGAGAAAAAATGCTTCTGCAGCATCGATGATCCGGGGTTCATATTCTGGCAGGATCTCATGAACGCTTATCTTCCCAGGGTCAGTGATACTTCCGAGTACGTGCCGAGCGGCTGCGTCCTTGATGGATATGTGAACGGAGCCACCTCTGTCTTTGATGATAAATATCATGCCCAGAACACCGTATTTATTATACCGGAGCCTTCAAATCAGAAAGGCCCCGATTATTATGCAGTCTCCTCCGTGCTCCCGTCAGACGTGACACTCGGAGGGACATGCCATCTGAGCTATTCCGGTGAGGAGCTCACAAAAGAGGAGCTTGAAAGGCGGAATGTACAGTATGTCGGGGACCAGCTTGTGATACTGGATGCTTATGAACAGAGGATGAAAAGGGTGAGATAAAATGGAAGAAAGATCGATATTTCGAAAGAAGAGCCTGGATAGGGTCACTTCTCCCGAGCAGCTTAATGACTACATTAAGGTGACCACACCGTCCGTGTGGATCATACTTGCAGCGACGCTGCTGCTCATTGCCGGGACGCTGTTTTGGGCTGTATTCGGCAGGATCCAGGTAAATACCGATATGGGGATCAAGGAAGAGGCACCCATCAATTATGTTATCAGATAGAAGGACTGCAATTAAACAGTCGGTAAAAAAAGGCGTGGCAAAGGTCCCTGTAGTCATGCAGATGGAGGCGCTCGAGTGCGGAGCAGCAAGCCTGACCATGGTCATGGCTTATTATGGAAAGTGGATCCCCCTTGAGCAGGTCCGTGAGGACTGCGGCGTCTCCCGTGACGGAGCAAAGGCGGGGAATATCGCAAGAGCCGCAAGAAACTATGGTTTTCAAGCAACGGGATATCGTTTCGAACCCGAGATCCTTAAAGAGAAGGCGACCTTCCCATGCATCATACATTGGGAATTCAATCATTTCGTTGTCCTTTGCGGATTCAAAAGAGGAAAGGTGTATATCAATGATCCGGCAAGGGGAGATGTGGTCATAACAGAGCAGGAATTTGATGAAGCCTTTACGGGAGTTACCGTGATCATCACGCCCGGTGAAGGGTTTACGCCCTCGGGAAGTCCGAAGAGCATGCTTTCATTTGCAGCCAGGCGAATGAAGGGAGCAGAAAGCGCTGCAGTTTTTTTAGCGATAACAACGTCTGTGATGTCATTAGGTGCCATGGCTGCGGCAGGTTTTTCAAGGTTCTTCATGGATGAGCTGCTTGGCGGCAATAATCCCCGGCTTGTCGGGTATTTTATGGCGGCACTGATCATCCTTACCTTTGTTCAGATCCTTGCCGCATGGATAACTGCGCTTTATTCCTTCAGGATAAGCG
>CAMUZQ010000122.1 GCA_947165275.1 uncultured Lachnospiraceae bacterium
ATGCTTGCCTGCTCACCTGATAGCACGTGCCGAAAAAGCCTCGGCGGTCTCCGCTCCGCTGCGGTCCGTGCTAAGCAAACAGCCACTGGCTGTTTAGCACCCCGCTACGCCTACGTTTTTTGACACGCACTCTCAGGCAAGCATTCGTCGCATTAGGCCAGTTATTTTGCGAACGTTATACTAGTACACCGAATAATAATTAACTGGCACATTCGCTTGTCTGATTGCCCATATGCTGCTTCATCCTCAATCGGCAATGCCCGCATTGCCTCATTCGGCTTCATTGCATATGAACAATCATCCTGCGTGAATGTACCAGAAATTTATTATTCGGTGTACTAGGGATGCACATAAGGATCCCGAAAACAAAAAAATATTATATTAATATTATAAATACAGATGGTAACACTTGATGTTTGAAGAATACACCAGACAGGCGGAAACAGCGATAGCTCTTGCGAAACAGGCTTCCGCCGAATTAAAGCAAAACTATATAGGCTCCGAGCATCTGCTGATGGGGCTTTTGCGTGAGGGCACGGGACTGGCATCCAAGGTTCTTGTGATGAATAAGGTAACGGCAGAGAATATTAAGCTCCTCACGGAACAGCTTGTCGCTCCGGCGGATCAGGAGGCAGGCACGACCGTAGCCGAAAGGGACGGATTCACTCCGAGGGCTGCAAGGATACTTTCCCTTGCCGGTGATACGGCAGGGAATTTCGGCGCGCGGGCGGTAGGAACAGAGCATATCCTCATAGCTATACTAAGGGAAGGGGATAATACAGCTGTACGTCTGATGAATACGATGGGCGTATCAATACAGAAGCTTTTTGACGATACGATATCGGCAATGGGGATAGACCATCCGGCAGGCTTTGAAAAAAGCCTCAGACCTCTGGATGAAGGGGATGGTGGAGACACCCCCATGCTGGACAGATACAGCCGGGATATGACGGCCCTTGCCAGAGAGGGCAGGCTTGATCCCATCATAGGAAGACAGAACGAGATACAGCGGACGATACAGATCCTCGGAAGGCGGACCAAGAATAATGTCTGTCTTTTGGGGGAGCCCGGTGTAGGGAAGACAGCTATAGTTGAAGGACTGGCTCTCAGGATCGCCGAAGGTGAGGTTCCTCCTCTTATCAGTGACAGGAGGGTAGTCTCTATAGATCTGTCGGCGATGGTGGCAGGATCCAAGTACAGAGGAGAGTTTGAGGAAAGGATCAAAAGAGTCATAGCCGAGGTCACTGAAGCCGGGAATATAATCCTTTTTGTGGATGAGCTTCATACACTGATCGGAGCAGGAGGAGCGGAGGGCGCAATGGATGCATCCAATATATTAAAGCCCTCGCTTGCCCGTGGAGAGCTTCAGATGATCGGAGCCACCACTATAGATGAATACCGTAAATATATAGAAAAGGATGCGGCTCTTGAGAGAAGATTCCAGCCGGTGTCAGTGGAGGAGCCGGGGGAAGAGGAGGCTGTTTCCATACTTCTCGGGATAAAGCATAAATATGAGGAACATCATAAAGTTGACATAACTCCGGAAGCGGTGCGCTCAGCCGTCAAGCTGTCGGAGCGGTATATAAATGACCGTTTCCTTCCGGACAAGGCGATAGACGTGATGGATGAGGCTGCGTCGAAAAAGCATATAGGCGAGACCTCCACCAACAAGGCGGAGGAGGAGCTTGAGGCTGAGATAAGGGAAATGTCCGAGGCCAAGGAAAATGCGATAAAAGCATCCGATTTCGTAAGGGCCGGCGAGATATACAGGGAGCAGCAGAGAAAAGAGAAGAAGCTTACAAGGCTCAGGGAAAGGATACAAAAAAGGGCAGCTGCAGACAGAAGCATTGTGACTGAGGATGATATAGCCGATATAGTGAGTATGTGGACAAAGATACCGGTCTCCCGTATCACTGAAAAGGAGAATGAAAGACTCCTGAGGCTTGAGTCCATATTGCACAAGAGAGTCATAGGACAGGATGAGGCAGTCGGTACTGTGGCCAGAGCGATCAAGAGAGGAAGGGTAGGGCTTAAGGATCCGGTAAGGCCGGTCGGAAGCTTTTTATTCCTCGGACCTACCGGCGTGGGAAAGACCGAGCTGTCAAAGGCTCTTGCCGAAGCGCTCTTCGGCAGCGAGGATGCTCTTATCAGGGTTGATATGTCGGAATTCATGGAGTCTCATTCCGTCTCAAAGATGATCGGCTCCCCTCCGGGATACGTGGGTTTTGAAAACGGAGGACAGCTATCAGAGAAGGTCAGAAGGCATCCGTACTCGGTGGTGCTTTTTGATGAGATTGAAAAGGCTCATCCGGATGTATTCAATGTGCTGCTGCAGGTGCTTGACGACGGTCGGATAACAGATTCCAAGGGACGCAGGGTCAGCTTCAGCAATACCGTGATAATCATGACCTCGAATGCGGGCGCGCAGAGGATAGTAGAGCCCAAGAAGCTCGGCTTCGGGGCTATGGATGATGAAGAGCATGATTATAAAAAAATGAAAAGCGATGTAATGGATGAGGTGAAGCGTATATTCAAGCCCGAATTCATAAACCGGATCGATGATATAATAGTTTTCAGACAGCTGGGAAGCAGTGATATGGAGGAGATAGTCGGTCTTTTGTCACAGAGGTTTGTGGAAAGGGCAAAGAATGAGCTTGATATAAAGATAAGGATCACTCCGGCAGCAAAGGAATATATCGTTAAAAAGGGTTCAGACAGAAAATACGGAGCGAGACCGCTCAGAAGGATGATACAGAGTGAGATCGAGGATCCTCTTTCAGAGGAGATATTGAACGGAAGGATAAAAAACGGGGACAGCGTGAGCGTGACCGTAAGTAAGGGCAATATTAATTTCAAGCAGCTTAGGAGCCGCAGCGGATCGAAGGGATCCGTGCAGGCTGCTAAAGAAACAGGAGGAAAAAATGGCTGAAATTATCAGGAAAGAGACGGACGGTTCCCTTTCATTCGGGGACTATACTCTGCCGGAAAAGAAGAAGCAGGAGGATTTCAAGGCTGACGGGGCTTCCTATAAGGTAAAGACCTATAACGAGATCACCCGTCTCGAAAGAGATGAGGTGCTGGTATACGAGTCGGTTCCCGGAACCAATGTCACTGCGCTTAAAAGAACCGATACGGGGATGTCCTTTGAGGCAGAGGGTGAGGATGATGCCCAGATAACCGTGGGCGTCGAGCCTCAGACAAGCTATGATGTCAAGGTATCCGGAGAGAGCATCGGCGTCATAACATCCAATCTCGGAGGCAAGCTTTCCTTTGGAGTGGAGCTTCAGGGCGAAGGCAGAGTCCCGGTGGAGGTCATCAAAGCCTGACCATGGCAAGATCAAAGGCGGAAACGGTTTTTTTCTGCAAAAACTGCGGACATGAATCTACCAGATGGCTGGGACAGTGTCCCCGGTGCCATGAATGGAATACAATGACGGAGGCCCCGAAGGCCTCCGTCTCAGGCGGCATCAGAGGCACTGCCGCAGTCTCAGCGAAGAAGCCGGTACCTGTGGGACTTTCCGATATAGAGCTTACAGATGAGCAGCGGACCGGGAGCGGCATAAAGGAGTTTGACCGCGTGCTCGGAGGGGGTATAGTGCAGGGCTCACTGGTTCTGGTCGGCGGAGATCCGGGGATAGGAAAATCCACCATACTCCTGCAGGCTGCGAGACATATCTCGCTTTCGGGCGGGAGTATACTCTATGTTTCAGGAGAGGAATCCGAAAAGCAGATAAAGATGAGGGCTATGAGGCTCGGTGATTTCGGAAAGGATTTTCTGCTGCTCTGCGGTACATCTCTGGATGAGGCAGTAGGTGTCATGGAGGAGAGAAACCCCGGGTTTGTGGTGGTGGATTCCATCCAGACCATGATGAATGAAGGAGTGGAGTCTGCGGCCGGGTCGGTTTCCCAGGTAAGGGAATCCACGGCTGTCCTCATGCGTGTAGCCAAGAGCCTGGGGATCACCATATTCATAGTAGGCCATGTCACCAAGGACGGCTCGGTGGCAGGCCCAAGGGTTTTGGAGCATATGGTGGACACCGTGCTTTATTTTGAGGGAGATATCCAGGGCAGCTACAGGATACTCCGGGCTGTGAAGAACCGTTTTGGATCCACAAACGAGATAGGCGTTTTTGAGATGCGGCAGGATGGACTGAGGGAGGTATCAAATCCTTCGGAATACATGCTGTCGGGGAGAGCGATAGGCTCAAGCGGCAATATAGTCACCTGTGTAATGGAGGGGACCAGGCCTCTGCTCATGGAGATACAGGCGCTCGTGACAGATAATACGAGCTTTGGTTTTCCCAGAAGGGAGGCCAGCGGCATGGACTACAAAAGGGTCAGCATGCTGATGGCCGTGCTTGAAAAGAGGATAGGCTTAAGGCTTTCCCAGTCCGATGCCTATGTGAATATAGCCGGCGGTATGAGGGTATCGGAGCCGGCGACGGATCTGGCGGTTGTGATGGCGGTCATATCCTCCTTCAGGAATTCGCCTGTGGATAAGGATACTGCTGCTTTCGGAGAGGTGGGCCTGTCCGGCGAGATCCGCGCCGTGTCCATGTGCGAGAGGAGAGTACTGGAGGCGCAGAAGCTTGGATTTACCAGAGTGATACTGCCGAAGGCAAATCATAAATCGCTTTCGGATATAAAGGGGATCGAAATAACAGAGGTTTCAACACTGGAAGACGTTTATATGTTATAATCTTAGATATCATAAGGATCGGTCAAAACAGATCTATCGGAGGCAAAGGACATGGCACAGACAATTTCGGAAATGGAACAGGAAGATATACAGAACGCATTGGATGCGGGAAGAATGATAGATACGGTAACTTCAAGGCGGGTGCTCTCTCAGGGAGAGATCGACAAGATCGTGGATGCTTATCATGAGCTTGCGGAATCCAAAGAGAATCTGCAGGAGCTTATGGCTATAGTTGAGGAGCTGAATAGGTCGGAATATACGAGGACAGAATTCACTCAGAAGTGTGCCGAGTATTTCCCTGTGGTACTGAGGACGCTCGAAGCGCTCAGATGACATGAAGGTGCTGCAATATCAATGAGGATTCTCCGGACGTAAGGCGGCTGGCTGCATTACGCCGGAGAATTTTTGTTTTCCGTAGGAGGGAATCCAGCCTCTCAAGCCCCTGCATTCTTGTTTTTTATCGAAAAAACAAGGATCGTATTTGACCAGACGACCAGCTTGCTGGTTGGCGTGTCCGGCAAAGCCGGATTTTTGCGGATGATTTCCAATTTTGTCCGCAAAAAGTCATACTTTATTGCGATTGTGTTTTCGGCTTGGAGGTGGTCATGTGTTTCTTTCGGTCAGAGCCAAGGCTCAGCCGAACTAACTAACGGCTCCAGACACGCATAGCGTGTCTAAGCGGAGCTCAAAATGAGCCACTGGCTCATTTTGCTCGACGCACTAAGATTTGAGCTAATATGCTCGATAAATCTCGCATATTCAGCGCTC
>CAMUZQ010000123.1 GCA_947165275.1 uncultured Lachnospiraceae bacterium
TTTATTCAGTGGATGCGAAACATGATATGTATATCGGAGAGATCATAGAGATCATACGGTAATAGAAAGGATCGTCAGTATGGCAGATATGGTACTGACTTGCCCGCCCGGCATCCAACTATCAGCATATATCAGGAGCACAGGACATTCTGTTTCTACACCCTGCGGAGGCAGAGGAAACTGCGGCAAGTGCAAGGTTAGGGTATTAGATGGAGAGCTTAAGATAAGTACAATGGACAGGATACAGCTCACGGAAGATGAATTATCCCTTGGGATACGTCTGGCTTGTCAGGCGATGCCGAAGCAGACGGTAAAGATCGAAATATAACGCAGGAACACGGAGGCTGGTGATCGTGCAGAAGATCCGGTGTGTGGTAGAGAGAATAACATATCAGAACCCGGAAAACGGACACTCAATGCTTAAGTCCCGGGTAAAGGACTACCGTTAATTGGAAGTAAAGGCCGGAAGGGTATAGGTATGCTGTTATTCGGATCGAGAAAATCAAAAGTAAAAACGTATGATAACGACACACAGGAGCCCGTGATAAGAGCCAGCATATGTAACGGCGAGCAGGTGGCAGGATTTCGTGATAAAAAAAGTGGCAGGTTCGAAGAGATCCTGTATATCAGAAAGCCCTCAGATCTCGAATCTTTCAAGGCAGAGTATGGTATAGAAGGTGAGATAAGAAAGGAATACTGAAAAATAAAATGTTGAACGATAAGGTTTATAACTGGCTGAAGAATAAGGGGCTTGCAGACAGGCTCACGGAGCATAAAGAAACAATAGACACAGTAGAACACGCAGCCATGCGTATAGGCTGCACGGAAGCTGAGATTGCAAAGACATTATCATTTATCGTGGATGAACAGCCTGTGATCGTTGTGATGGCAGGAGACGGCCGCGTGAACAGCTCCAAATTCAAAGCACAGTTTCACACAAAGCCACATATGGTTCCGAGGGAGCAGGTAGAAGAGCTTATCGGATTCCAGCCAGGGGGAGTATGTCCGTTTGGAGTCTTTGAAGGAATACCCATCTGGCTTGATGTATCCATGAAACGCTTTGATTATGTACATCCTGCAGGAGGCAATGAATATACCTCTGTAGAGCTGACACCGGATGAACTGGAGAAAGCATCTGATGCGGTCGGCTGGTGTGATGTCTGTAAAGGGTGGGAGACTATAGCTGGATATGACATATGAAGAAGCTATAAAAACAATATCCATTGGTAAATACAGACATTTCAAAGGCAACGAATATGAGGTGATATCAATTGCACGTCATTCAGAGACTACAGACCCAATGGTAGTATATCGTGCGCTGTACGGTGATCACGGAGTATGGGTACGTCCTGCCGAGATGTGGAATGAGACCATAGAGCGAGATGGAAAGACATATCAACGCTTTGAAAGAATTGATTGATAGAAAGCGTGAAAAAGAGCGATGACACCGGATCAGAGAGAATGGAGCAGGACAAGAGACGAACTTGTTGATGCTGTGACTTTTTCTGGATTTTCCGAAGGAACTGGGAGATGCGATGGCAAAGAATCTCGGCAGTCCCAAGGCCATGAGAAGAATGATCGCATATCTTTATAACAGCATCGACCGGCGCAGCCATGGTACCGGCCTTAATGATGATAAGATACTTAGGCACTATCTGGACGACAGATTATATAACCTTTGAAAGGGCGCGAAATCTTAAATTGTTCTCCCGGCAAAATAAGAGCTTATATTTTGACCTTTCTATGATTATGAGGACGACTACGAGGACGAGGCATATGATGCGGCGGAGGATTATTGGAACGATCATCACTGAGAGAGTATTCCGCGGATTACGTATGAGGACGAAGCCCCTGCGGTTACGAAACGAAACCGCAGGGGTTGATTTTTATTCATGCTGATTCCTATAATCATAAACATCAGAGTCGACACTGATTGTTTCAGGTCTTTAAGAAAGACTTGAAACACAAGGCTTGCCGCCGATGAAATGCTGCTTTGCAGCGCGGCGGCAAGCAGGCAAGGCGCTGAAGCGCCTCACCAATGATTGGGCAGAGGTAATGGACGGAACGGACGAGAAGATACTGGATCTGCTAAAGGGTAATGCAAGGATGAGCTATCAGGAGCTTGGAGATGCTATAGGTATGTCCAGAGTGGCAGCAAAGAAGCGTGTCCAGAAGCTTGAAAAAGACGGCATTATCCGTGGGTACAATACCTGCATCTATAAGCCCGGTGAGATAACAGCGATAATCGATATTATCACCCTTCCGGGCAAATATGATGAAGTACTACAGTATGTATCCACGAGGACTGCATATGTCAGACAGATCTTCGGTACGACTAAGGAGAACCATATACATATGGTTGTCGTATCGGATTCCGCGCGAGACCTCAAGTATCTGGCAAAGATGATCATCAGGAAATGCGGAGACAGCATAGATGAGATTCACTGCCATGCACTTAAAGATGTCTATAAGGACGTCTACGGAGGAATACGCTATGAACAAAAATCAGTGTCAGACAGTAATGGAGATAATGAACGGAATTAAAGGAGTAGAGCTAAAGAGGAAGCCGGGAGGAAAATTTCATTTCCCGATGTATATGACCCAGTCCATGAAGGACAGGAGCATAGAAGATCTGGATCTGAGTGCCAGATCGTACCATTGCCTGAAGCGGGCGGGATATAATACCATAGGAGAATTGACGCAGGCAGTATCGACAGGGATTCCCCTGAAAAGCATTCGTAACTGCGGAATAAACTCTGCAATGGAAATCATGAGCAGCCTGTTTCTGTTTCAGTATAATACCCTTACGACAGAAAGCCAGTATGGATACCTGCTCGATGTTGTCGAAGCAAATCTTAAAGCCGGAAAGATTGGGTATGTGTGATGGCCACATATGTTATGTCTGATATCCACGGCTGTTATGATGAATTTGTATCCATGCTTGATTCCATATAATGCCGGTAAGGTATTTGTTTTTTAAAATGAGGAAAAGAACTGTATGACCTACGATATAGACTGTGGATGTGCCTACAGGGAGCGATTTCCGACGGGATGTCTGGCATGTATTAGATTAGAGGATAAAGAAGTAGTATATCTAGCCCGGGCATAGATTCTCTTCCAGAGGCAGCGGAATACTCTTTTTACAGAGGAGTATACCGATTTCGGCGATGTTTCCTTCGGCGGTCTTCTCTCGCACCCATAGCTGCAGAGCATTTATATCTTAGAACTTCAAACAACTCACCCTTATAACATGAGTTCATTGATAAGGTTATATTACAGTATAAGCGACTTTATGGGGGAGCGATGAAAGCATTGATTATTGGAGTATATATTTTGCATCCGAATAGAGGCGATGTATGAAGAGCTACCTGCGCCGAAGATAAAGAAGTGAGCTATGTAGTTTATCTGTTTTCTTCCGTCGACGAGATTGAGAGTACTTGTATGATAGAGCGAGTCCTTAAGGAAAAAATGTCAGGCGATTCAAATATGCAATATATTGTGAGAGTTGAAGAGGAGTCTGACTTTATTTGCAATACGAAAACACTGCAAGCATAGTTTAGACGTTTGGCGGTAGCAGGACACCCATCTTTTTTATATTATCAAAGATGTCTGATGAAGAAACTATAGGTGATGAAGTGACTCTGGAATCAACCAGAGAGTCTAAAAAGGAAGGCAGAAGGGAGATTCATATGAAGATAAGGTCATCGCTTACGATTATCATTTGTTTTATAAGCATTATGCTGCTTGCAGGCTGTGACAATAGCCCGGATAGCAGCGACATTTCGGATAAATTCAAAGATAAGCTAACGGATATCGAAAAGCCGCAGAAAGTAGATACGTCAGAACCTAAGGCAGAGCAGGAGGTTGTGGAAGAGCCGTCTGGGAATGAGACATCAAAGGGTGTTCCGAAGCTTCTGCTGTTCCGACAGAATGCATTTGAATGGGGAGAGGACAGTATTCCTGCGATAAAGCATCAATTCACTTATCTTTTGCTTGACGGAGAGAGTGCCGGAACATATAAGGCGCTGGCGGCTTCTCTTGAGGATGCAAGGGATGAGATGCTGTCGAAACAGCAGGAAGCATGGGATAAGGATTTAAAGAGCATAAAGGAAAATGATCTGATACATTTTGATGAAAGCTGGAAGGTATATCTTCGAAGGGCGGATGAGAAATACTTAAGTTTTGTAAGCGAGTCTTGCTCGGAAGGGCTTTTTGATGACGGCGCATATACAGAATATACCGCGCATTCCTACTATGTTGACAGCGGAAAAGAGATCGCTTTGTCTGACGTTATTGCTGACGAAAACGCGTTCTTTGATCTTCTTTCGGACAAAATGTATGAGAGCATCAATTATAATCTGCAGCAGTATTACTCAGATGATATGGGCATTGATAAAGAGACATTTAAGAATGAACTGAAGGATTATATGAAGTCCGGAAAACTTACATGGACGCTCGATCCTTTCGGCGTGACCTGTTATCTTTCGGCATATACCAGGGCTCCTTTTGCTGATTCTTCTGTTATCCTGTTTTCGGAAGATGTGGATCATACGATCTTTACGGATGATTTCAGGGAAAGCGCAAGAGATGAGTATGTCATACAGCTGCCTGGATACATTGGATCGAATATAGATGTAAATGACAGCGGTGTGCCGTCATATGTGGATGCAACCGAGTTTTATGATTACAACGAGGAATATGATGATATGGAGCTTTCCGGATTACACTTAAGCTGTGCCGGAGACTGGAAAAACATACCGACAACAATGCCCGGCGGAACAGATTTTTATAACATATTTCTGATCCATAAGGATGGCAGCACGATAATTCTTGAAAATCATGATGAATACGATACATCATTCTTAAATACATATGTATTTGCAAGGCATGAATTGAGGGAGGGTGATAGTGCAAGAGGGTGTCTCGAGTGGGCGAGCCAGAAAGACTATGATATAAACGGGGAGGGTTATACGCCTGTGTATATTCCCACGGATCCTGCAAGGATAAGAGTACTTACAGGCGATGGAGATTATGCAGAAGATTGGAGCCCGGCCGTTATAAGCACAGACTCAAAAGGTAACATAGCTTTTTAGCCGGTCTGTACCCACCAATGATTTCATCAACGTGGACGTAGATGCAGTAGCAAAGGTTCGATAGAGACAACGGATGATGCGATATAATACCTTCGGACCATTCAAACTGGTCGGCGGTACAGCCAAAGGACATCCTACAGAAGACGAGATAGCCGGAGCCGTGCATTTCTACGAAACATTGTTATAAAAGGTCAGGGGAGCCAGAGCGCTCCCCTTTTTATAAAGTCTATTTCTTCCGATACTCTGATGGTGAACAGCCCATTTCCTGCCGGA
>CAMUZQ010000124.1 GCA_947165275.1 uncultured Lachnospiraceae bacterium
GGTGACTTTATGACATGGAATCCGTATCTTGGCATGGAGGTCGGCATGACCAGGATGATCACCGAAAAGACCAGAAATTATGAATTCGCAAGAAGCTCCAAGGTATTCCCTCCGGAAGATGAAAGAATGACCATTGAACAGATGCTTCTCGGCTTCACGATCAACGGCGCAAAGCAGCTTGGCATAGACGATAAAAAGGGATCGATCACTGCCGGAAAGGACGCGGACTTCCTGGTATTCGACAAAGACCTGCTTACTGCAGAGCAGGAGGGCTTCAGCTATAACAAGCCTTCGGAAGTATATTTCTGCGGAAAGAAGATGAACTGAAAGGCAACTCACGAAAGATGGGCCACTGACCCCGTCCCCAAAGGGCTCACCGGTAAAACCGGTGAGCCTTTTTTTTTGCGCCTTTCGTCACATTTTTTCTCCGGGGTCCCCTCCTGCACAACAGAACCTAAATTTTGTTTATGAACAACTTAATTTATTAAGCGTATTGACTTAATGAATAAAATGCGTATAATTAATAATTAAGTAATTGATATGCGATAAATTACTTAAACGACATTGGGGATTCAAGTAAGGAGGAAAAATTCATGAGGTTAAGAAAACTATTGGCGGTAGGTCTGTCGTTGGCAATGACTTTGCAGCTTTCAGCATGCGGAAGCTCTGCTGCAACGTCTTCTGAGCAGACAGGGGAGGAGGCTGTGGCGACTGCTGACGAAACGGCAGAGTCAGGATCTGTGCCGGCTGATGACGTAGAGGCTCCGGCTCCGGAGACATCGGCATCGGAGCTTGCTTACAAGGGGGAGATCAATTTCATGCATTACTCTACTTCGGAAGAAGCGGAGGGCAATGGCAGTTCTGACGGTTTCCGCTCATGTATTGCCGCATGGGAAGAAGCACATCCTGATATAACACTGAATCAGGATATTCTTGCAAACGTTGACTACAAGACTCAGATAGCGACAAAGGCTGCAGCGAACGATCTTCCGGATGTCTTTCTGCTTCAGGGCATGAATACAGCTAACTGGGCAAAGCAGGGGCTTGTACTTGATCTTACGGATGTAATAGCATCATCACCTGACGCATCCGGCTACAATATGGATCTGCTCGTTCCTTTTACAAGTGAGGGCAGGTATTATGCTCTGCCTGCAGTCAGCGGCGGAACCTGTACAGTAGTGATCTATGACGCGGCTTTGTGGAAGGAGGCCGGTTTTGACAGCTTCCCTGCTACCTGGAAAGAGGTTGAGGAAGCCTCAGAGTATTTCAATGAGCAGGGGATGGACACGATCGCCTTTGGAAATGCCGGACAGTGGCAGATGAATTCATGCTTCCTGTCCTGCTTCGGATATCAGTACACGGGAACAGACTGGTTTAACCACATCATAGCCGGCGATGGCCAGGCGTCCTTTGAAGATGAGAGCTTTGTCAAGGCATTGGAGAATACCAGGCATCTGTTTGCCGATACAAAGATATTCAACAGCGACTTTAATGCCGTGACTAATGAGGATGCGCGTGAATACTTTATTTCCGGAGATGCGGCAGCTTTTATCGGCGGCAACTGGGATTATTCCTATATAGCTGAGACACTTAAGGATGATACGGAAAAGATCGGAAATATGAAGATCGCCGTACTGCCCGAAGGTGATGGGGCAACTGCTTATGAGAAAATGCAGAATAACGGCTTTGGTTACGGTCTTGCGATCAATGCGGATGTAGCCGGTGATAAGGATAAGCTCGATGCCTGTATCGATCTTATTGAATATCTTACCGGACCTTCATTTGCGGAGTATGTAGGAAGCAAGTACGGACTCGGCGCTTTCTATAAGGCTGATTTTGATACGACAGGACTGAATTCATGGGATATCGATCTGTATAATTACTCATATGTGGATAACAAGGCTGTTGCGATCTATGATTCCTTCCTCGGAGGAGATGTATGGAACACCCTTAATCCGGGACTGCAGGATCTTACCAGCGGCAAGACGGATGCAGCCGCGCTGGCAGGCGCCACTCAGAAGGCATATACGGCATTTCTGGCACAGTAAGGATAATGGCCGCGCGTATGACGGTACGTGCGGCCGTTTCTTAGGATCGGAAAAATCAGAAAGGAGAGAAGATGCTGAATACGATAAAACCCAGGGGCAGAGTGATCTTTGCTTACCTTTTCCTGCCGGTTGCCTTGTTTGTTTTTACGGTGTTTGTCCCTCTGGTTGCAGCTCTGTATTATGGCTTTACAGACTGGAAGGGAGGACCGGTAAAGAATTTCAGCGGCCTGGCTAATTATGCTCAGTTGTTTAAGGATGAGGTTTTCTGGCATTCCTTCGGAAATAACCTGTATCTTGTTGCGGCGTGTATAATCGGTCAGATCGGAATAGCCTTCATTTTGGTAATGCTCATCAATTCAAAGCTTGTGAAGTTAAAGAGTATCCACAGGACCTTCGGATTTTTTCCGAGCACGATCTCCGCTCTTTGTGTAGGCTTTGTATGGAAGATGATCTATGATCAGAGGACAGGGCTTATCAACTGGTTTCTGGTGGATGTGCTTCATAAGTACAAGGGAATGAAAGACGCTCCGATCTGGCTCAACGGTGAAGCGCTCCCGATAATGCTGATCCTGTCGATCCCTCTTATCTGGCAGTATATCGGCTACTATATGGTGATAATTCTGTCGGCTTTTTCATCCATAGATACCAGCGTGCTTGAGTCTGCCGAGATCGACGGAGCAAACGGACTTCAGAGAGCGTTATATATTGTATTTCCGCTGATAAAAAACACTTTGTTCGTATGTGTTACTTTGTGTGTGGCAGGTAATATGAAGGCCTTTGATTCGATATATGCAATGACAGAAGGAGGCCCGGGCACGTCTTCAATGGTCATGGCATTGTACGGATACAATCAGTCATTCAAGTCTTCAAATCTCGGATACGGATCGACCATATCCGTAGCGATATTCGTACTGTCGCTTGCAGTGATAGGAGGATCACAATTTCTTCTTAATACTTATATGACAGATGATTATGACAAGGAAGAAAAAAGAATACAGAGGAAAAGAGAGAAGGAGGCACGGGCAGCTATGAAGAAAAGGATGAAAGGGGGAAGAATCTGATGGGATCAGCTTCAGGGGTACAGGCTGTAAAGAAAGGATCCGGAGCAATAAGGGTGAGAGACGGACTTCTTGGATCAGTAATGAATATCATATTGGCGTTGTTTTCATTGATGTGCATATTTCCGCTGGTGTGGATGCTTTATTCATCTGTTAAGACAAAGCGGGAGTTTAATACAAGCGTTATCTCGCTGCCCTCAAAGCCTACGATTGAAAACTACATTAAAATATTTGCAAATAAGGATGCCAATCTTATCGGCGCAATGGGAAACAGCATGAGGACGACACTGCTGTCAGTATTTCTTATAGTTGCATTTTCATTTATTGTCGGATATATACTGTCAAGAGTCAGCTTCAGGCTGAATCGTCCGCTGTATGTGATGTTTCTTATGGGAATGCTCATACCTGTTCACTCGCTGCTTGTTCCGACCTATATTATATTTAATCGGACAAATATGGCAAATCAATGGTATACGCTTCTGTTTCCTTATGTAGCGTTTAATCTTCCGGTTGCCATTTTTCTGGTGGAGGGATATGTAAAGGGGATACCTCCGGAGCTTGAGGAGGCGGCATCAATAGACGGATGCTCTTTCAACCGGACGCTGTTTTCGATAATCCTTCCGGTCTGCAGGCCGATACTTATAACTATAGCTATAATCAGCGCATTCAGCTGCTGGAACGAGTTTTCATTTGCACTTGTGCTTATAAGCAATAATAAGGCAATAACTACTGTTCCCCTTGCACTGAAGAACTTTACAGGGCAGTTCAGCTCGGATTATCCCAAGATGATGGCTGCAATGCTGATAACCATGGCACCGATAGTACTTCTTTACTTTATCTTCAGCAAACAGATAATCAAAGGTATGGTGGCAGGCGCAGTTAAAGGATAAGCGGATCACGAACCTCTTCTGAAACCGTAAGGATGACCGGGTTAATTTAAGTAATTTTACGTGTAAGTTAAATTAAGTTATGATAGAATGATTTAAGATCATCTTAAGGAAGGGAAGAGGACATTATGATCAAAAAAAGCGTAACCATGGGAGATATCGCCAAAGAGCTCGGGGTCAGTACGGTATCCGTTTCGAAGGCTCTGACAGGCAAGGAAGGTGTCAGTGATCCTGTAAGAGAAATGATCGTAAACAAAGCAAGGGATATGGGATACATATATACCGGAAACAGGAAGGATGATATTTCACAAAGGCATAACATAGGTATTGTGGTAAGCGAACGCTTCATCAACAGGGATGCCTATTACAGCAGATTATATGAAAAAATAATGATGATGCTTTCCGAGCAGAAGCATATGGGGATGCTGGAAATAGTCCGGAGAAGCTCGGAAAAGGAGCTTGAGCCGCCTGCGATAATATCGGCAGGACAGATAGAAGGCCTGATAGTGATAGGTCAGATGTCAGCGAAATATCTGGAACTGCTGAGAGGCTCGGACATACCCATCCTGTATATGGATTTTTATGACGAGGATGTATTTGAGGACTCGGTTATAAGCGACAGCGTATACGGTTCAGATGCTTTGACTAATTATCTTATAAAAAGAGGTCATACGGATATAGCTTTTATCGGAAGCGTAAGATGCACCAGCAGCATTATGGACCGCTACCTGGGCTATTACAGGGCAATGCTTATGGCAGGGCTTGAGGTGAAGAGAGAATGGCGTATAGAAGACAGGGATGAGGACGGGAATGAGATCGACTTTGATCTGCCTGAGGAAATGCCCACTGCATTTGTTTGCAATTCAGATGTGACAGCCTTCAGACTCGTAAAAAGGCTGCAGGATGAGGGCTTCAGGATACCTGAGGATATTTCCGTCGTTTCCTTTGATAATTTCATATATGCCGAGATGAGCTCGCCGCAGATTACTACATATGGTGCGGACATGGACAGCCTTGTAAAAAAGAGCATTGCCATAATACTTGAAAAAATCGCAGACCGGAGCTTTTCTGTGG
>CAMUZQ010000125.1 GCA_947165275.1 uncultured Lachnospiraceae bacterium
GTAAAATCTTTGGAAATTTATAAATATCAACCATGAGTTGGTAAATAGCCATAACATGATACAGGGTCAAAACCATCGAGGATTAGTGCTGACATGAAAAAGATCAATGACCACAGGCTGTCGCAGCATACTGCAGTGAAGATCACCCTGACTGGGGCAGCATCGGTTCTGAGGAAGGTGACGGATGAATTACCTTGATACAGTCTGCGCAATAATAATCTCCCGCTGCGGAGCATATTTCAAGAGCCTTGGAATAAACGAGCCTTTTGAGAACTTCCCTTCTCTGAGACGATCCGCCTCCGAGCCTGATGACGAAAGCCTCATGCTCTGGGCTGAGATCGAAAAGATGATCGAAGAAGGCGGACTTCCGGGGGCTGACACTGAGGCGTGGCGGTATGCCGTCCTGATCCGGGGCTTCAGGAACGATAATGTATTGCGCTCCCTACTGGATCTGTGCATAGCAGACTTTTCAGTACCGGAACTTGGCGCATGCATCTCCTATCATACGGGAAGCCCGGTAACCCTTCAGTTTGCCTTCAGTCTTGAGGGTATAGCGCATCCTTCCGAAAAAAACATACTGGAAAAAGCGGAAGCTGCTTCGGTATTCTGTTATATCGACAAAAAGCAGTACCCTCTGCGGTATGTGCCTGTAAATACTGATGAAAGAGTCATGACCTACCTTGAGGGACTTGACGGATTAAATCCCGTACTCTCTGGCTTCACATATCTCTTTGATCCTTCGGATGCCAGGCTCCATCCCCCCTTCATATCAAAACAGCTCATAGAAAAGGGTGCCTCCTTTATCAAAAAAGGAGGGTCCGTACTGCAGCTGTCCGGAAGAGGCGGCAGGCGTTTTATTGTAAGGCATATCGCGGATAAGCTGAAGCTTCCCTTCCTCTTCATGAATCTCCCTGATTTCCTCCATGAGACAAAAAAGGAAAACGGCAGGGCAACCGCGGCTCTGATCAGGGAAGCACATTTCCTGAATGCCGGCGTATGCTTCTACGGTATCAGTGAGGATTATCTTCTGGGGAGCGGGTCCGCAAGGAACGAAGCTTCCGCAAGACGCAGTCTTGAAATGCTGACGCGGATGCTTTTTTTGCCTCTTGCAGATAAACATATCCCTCTCGTGCTCTGCACGGATTTTTCAAGGATCATAGCAGACGATGAGGCATCAGGCGTCAGTTCAATGCTGCTGGAGCTCCCGGATGATCTGACCTATGATGAAAGGCTTTCCCTTTGGAAGGGATTTAAAAAGCTTTACAAACTGCCTGTCGATCCGGAGCTTTTTGCCATACGATACAAGCTCAATGCCAGCGAAACAGCGAGAGCCGTGACCGCCTTTACTGAAAGAGGAGATACGGAAAAGGAGGATACCGACCTTTTATTCTCCAGACTCATCATACAGCTTACGGGAGCCTCTGTTCAGCCGGTAGGCCGTGTGATATATGCCGGCGTGCTCCTTGATGATGTGAAGATAAAGCCTGAGACCAGAAGGAAGCTGGACGATATGGTGATAAGCGTCCGGGAAAGCCACAGGATACTTGATGAATGGAGTCTGAGAAAGAATTATCCCTACGGAAGGTCTGTCTCACTGCTGCTTTCGGGTCCTCCCGGGACCGGCAAGACAATGACTGCCAATGCCATAGCCGGGGAGCTCAAAATGCCCCTCTATCAGGTCAACCTTTCAAGCATAGTGGATAAATATGTGGGCGAGACCGAAAAAAACCTGGAAAAGGCTTTTACCTATGCAGAAAAGACAAACGCGGTGCTCTTTTTTGATGAAGCAGATTCCCTTTTCGGGAAGAGGAGCGAGGTAAAGGATTCAAGGGATAAATATGCAAATAATGAAATATCCTATCTTCTTCAGAGGATAGAGGCCTATGACGGAGTTGTGATACTTGCAACAAACATAAAGGGGAATATAGATCCTGCCTTCCTCAGGCGGATAAGATATGTAGTCAATTTTGAAAATCCGGATGAGAAGGCAAGACGCGCCATATGGGAGGCCTGTCTTACAAAGGATATCCCAACGGGAGAGATCGATCTTGACTATCTGGCAGCGCAGTTCACCGATTTCACGGGAAGCACCATCAAGTCGGTATTCTTAAATGCCTGCTCCCTTGCCTCCTGGAAGGACGAGCCGCTCTCGATGTCCCATCTGATACATGCCATCAGGAGCGAGCTTGGAAAAACCTCGACGATAAATTTCACCTCGGATGCATTGGGAAAATACGGCTATCTGGCAGATTAAGGATCGAAGGCGCTGCGCCATATCTCAAGTCTTGTTTCCTTATCCGGACGCTGGAAGTCAAGACACGATCATTTACTGTCAAAAGCACCGCCAAAATATTTCAGGCACAGGGTTGTGCAGTCATCAAACGGCTCATTTCCTTTTTCAAACTCCTTTACCCTCTGCCTTACCCTTCTGTCGATCTCCCGCGGGGTATCATCCGGCATCTCGTTCAGGGCAAGCAGGAGCCTTTCCCTGCCAAACATTTTCCTGTCCTTATCCCGGGCTTCCGTGATGCCGTCGGTATAGAGATAAAGCGTATCTCCGGGATCAAGAAGGATCTCATTTGACTTAAATACAGTCTTTTTTCTGGCGGCAACCGGAGCCGTGTGTATATCCTTCTCTATCTTAAACTCCCCGTCCTTCCTTCGTATGGCGGGGTATTCATGTCCGGCATTGGCATAGACAAACTGTCCGGTGGAAACAGTAAGTATCCCGAAAAATACCGTTACAAAGAGCTGGGCTTCATTATCCTCCAGAAGAAGAGCATTGACATCCGTAAGAACCTTTACGGGATCTGCGCCGTCTGTTATCGTCCGGCTCTTTAAGAGCTGCTTCGTCATTACCATAAAAAGCGCTGCAGAGATCCCTTTTCCGGATACATCCGCGATCACTACTGCCAGATGATCTTCATCTGTCAGGAAGTAATCATAAAGATCCCCTCCCACCTCTTTAGCCGGAACCATCTCGGCATAGAGGTCAAATTCGCTCCTTTCCGGGAATGCCGGAAAGGTACAGGGAAGCATGGATGACTGGATCTGACTGGCGACTGTAAGCTCTGCCTCAACTCTTTCTCTTTCCGTTGTCATTGTCTTGATACGCCGCATGGATATCGCCACATTGACCTCAAGATCACTCATCGTCAGCCACAGCTTCTCCACCTCGTCCCCTGTATGCAGATTGAGATCAGCAAAGAAATGAGGTGCATTTGTCAGCTCTGTTCCCAGCCGGTTTATAAATCTCTGACCTGCATCCTCCAGCTTTTCAACAGGATGCACTATGACACGGGAAAGGATCTGCAGCATCAAAAAGGAGGATAAGAGGATCAGTCCTCCGATAGCGAGGCAATATTTGATAAGAAAGAGTCTCTTGGTGCCGGCTACATCATCCAGCATTATGTCAACCCCTACATATCCCAGATTTTCCCCGTTTTCGCCGTAAACAGGACTTGCCTTTGTAACCACCATGCCGCTTCCGGTTGAGTAGACTGTATAGCCGGCTCTGTCAGGATTAGTAAGAAGGTCTACTGTATCCCTGTCCACCTTCCAGAGGCTGCCGGGCTTAAAATACATCTCGCTTTCCTGTTCATCCTGAACATCCTGCTCATCCTTTATATCTGTGACAAAGATCATCCACTCCCTGTCTTCATCATAGGTCATATAATAAACAAAAACCTCATCAGCTGACGCGTCCCTTACTTTACGAAGAACGCTTTCTACCTTATCAAAGCTTTCCTTATCTTCTCCTTCTGACAGCTCTGTCCCTTTATCTGAAACCTTATCATAAAGCTCCTCCGGAATATCTTCATCCGGTCCCGTAAGCTTATCTGCGTATTCCTCATATATCTCATATACATCTTCCCTGGCTGTCTCTGCAGCTTTTTTATCTAGCATGGCCGCAGTGATCTCCGCTATACGCTGGGCTTTCTCGGAATAAAACCGGTCTGCGGATCGGGAATACATGGTAAAACCTATGGCTATGGCGCTTAATCCTATGATCAGCCCGAAAATGGCGGTAAAGAAAAATATCTTCGCGCCCAGGCTGTTAAATACTCTTTTTTTCCCTTTTTCGAAAATACTGCTTTTATCCATGAAGCTCCCTTCAGTCACGAAGCTCCAGTATGTCCGTAAAGCCTGTCTCGTCAAAGATCTCCATCACTTCTTCGTTTGCATGCTTTACCGACATGCTTCCCTGCTCATCCATGATCTTCTGGGCCATCAGAAATACCCTGAGCCCCGCCGAGGAAGTGTAATCCAGCTTTTCCAGATCGAAAACCAGCTCTGTAACATCGGAAAGCTCATTTTTAACCAGGTCGTTAAGAGCCGGTGCTGAAAGGGCATCCAGATCACCCTCCAGCAGGACTGTGAGTCTGCTCCCTTCTTTTTTTCTTTCTATTTTCATTTCTTTATCCTCCTCGTCAAAACATCAGAAATCAATTGCATAACGTGTTTGTATCGATCCGTTTCATCTTTGATGAAATATTAATGAGAGCCATCTGAAGTGTGAACGTATCAAGCGCAGTGATCAGGAAATCCGTGATGATATCCAAAGTGATCGCCACTGCCAGAGCCTCATCAGGTATACCCAGCTGCAGAAAAAGGACAGTATACGCAGCAGTGCCCCCTCCGGGGATCGGCGGAGTTGAGACTGACACCACGATACACAGGAATACTGCCAGGAAAAGCCAGACAGGTGTACACTGCACGTGATATACCGAGATAAAGTACATTACAAGTATAAGATTACAAATGAACCGTCCCTTTCTCTTCTTTTATGGAGCTGCTGTGGCAAAGTCATGAACCTGATCAGCCTCTCAAAAGGATGGTCCTATTTAAGATATTCTATCTCCACCCTCTCCTAGTATAGCGTTTCTTAAATAACTGTACCAAATGCTTGCCTGCTCACCTGATA
>CAMUZQ010000126.1 GCA_947165275.1 uncultured Lachnospiraceae bacterium
CTTCTGCCTTAATGCTCTCGATTTCAGCCCGGCAATCATCGGATCCCATCGCCGCGGCAACGATCCTCTCCATCTCGGCTTCCTCATCTCTCTCCCCGATATCCTTATCCCCTGTGCCATGACAGAAAAGTCACCGTATATAGTAACAGGGGAGCCTCATCAGCTCCCCTGCAACAAAAACGTTATATGCTCCCTACCTGCGTTATGAAACATGCCAAGGAAGCATCGCTCATAATAACAAGACGCTCTATTTTTCATTAACCCTCTTCATCTCAAATGTGACGGTATATGTCTTGCCATCCTCATCCTCACGCAGGGCATACCAGTTCATTGTATCGCCGTCTATAGTGATCTCCCACCACTCTCGATTTTCTGTCCCGCTGTCAATCCACATCCTTTATGCAATAAACCGTCACGTCTCTCTTCCCGTCAGAAGTCTGAAACGGTGTCTTGCCCTCGGGATCGCTGTACCTGCTGTATCCTTCACGATATCTCGGATATATCTGGCATGACAGACTCTCGGTCATCTCATAGGTTTCCTCCATGTCCGTCCCCGGATCATAGATCACCTTTATGGATCTCGTTTCAGGGCTCTTATCCTTTTCATACTGATCAAGATAATCACAGAATGCTTTATATCCTTCCGGCTCATCAACGTCATATATGACCTTTTCACTTAAGAAATCAATCCTTTCATTACCGGAAAGAATATAAGCATCAAGCTCGTACAGTTCAAGATTGTCCTTATTTACCCTGTATTGATACTCAACCGTCGCGTCCTTCCACTCTTCAGGCACTTCCACAAAATCAGCGCACACATCAGCCGGCATGTTGGTAGTCACTGTAAGCGTTCCGTCACCGTTATCCTCAGTCGATACCACCTTTTCGTTCCCATCTTTATCGATCCCAATTAGATTAAAGCTTTCTGGAGATCCGTTGATTTCAAGCCTTCTTTCCGCCTTCTCTTCATCAGACATGGCATACCAGGCCTTTCCTAACACTTTTTTTCCATCATCTCCGGTGCTCAGGTAGTACTCCTCCGTCTTATCCCTGAGTCCCTCTTCACGATAGCGATGATCCGGGATATCCTCATCATAAAAAACCTGATCGGAATAGCATAAATCCGGCGATAGATACATCTTGTACGAGAAGAGTCCCAGTGCTCCGGCAGCCGTGTCGGACTCATCTTCAGCAACAGCCTTTTCTGAAATACAATTTTTATGCCTTGAAAAAGTTGATTCAAAACTATTTGCCTCCCCAAGCTCCTCATAAGTCACGGAAGGCTGCTCCTTCCCTGCTTCCTTACCGCATCCTCCGAGGATCAATGCCACCCCCGCAAAAAGCACTGTCATTCCGAAACACATTACACTCTTTTTCATGCCTCTGATCCTTTCATCTACTTAAGCTTTTCCTGAAGTTCCGCCTACATTTCCTCAGCTATTTTGTTTTCTGTTATAGTTACAATCCTGCATCCGAAAAAAGGACAGATCATCCCTTATATCTGAATACAAGCGTCGTCATATCGTCAAACTGAGGTGCATCCATCACGAAATCCGCAACCGCCGAACGTACCGCAGCATCTATATCCTCCACAGAGGCCGTGATGTCTTTATTCAGGGCTTCTATCATCCTGTCTTCCCGGAACATATTCTCATCCGCATCCGTGGCTTCTGTAATGCCGTCAGTATACTGGAACAGGATATCTCCTGGGGCAAGCTCAAAGGATCCTGCGGTGTATTTGGTACCGCCGACAGCTACAGCAAATGGGCCGTGTATGCCCTCGTATAACTTAAAGCCTTCCTGCGCGTTGCAGATGGCAGGATACTCGTGTCCGGCGTTCACATAGTCCTCGTGTTCTCAGGCTGTTTAGTGTATCTCTGCTGTTCCGGTATCATAGATAAGTCCCGAGTCGCAAAGCGTTCCCCAGCTGAATACGGTACAAAGCTGTCCGGCGCCGCCTTCCAGATGAAGATCTCCGGCATTCCATGGAGCGGTGGTTCCGTAATAACCATATGTGGCGTCAACCGTATGCCCCACAGACAGAGCGCCATCATTGATATTATTCGGTCCGGATATTTCATCCCGATCAGGAAAAGCCGCCTGATCCTCAATAAAACGGGATGCAATCTCGGAATCATAACCCATGTCGGCTAACGCGGAAATACGGCTTTCATCATCCTCCACGTTCACAACAATATCCAGGACCTTTATATATTGGTCTACATCCAATACGCCTGTCCGGACGGAAGCAGACGACTTAGGAACGCTGCGCTGGCTGTCGTTCGGGTAGCTGCCATCCTCGTTTTTTCCATAGGACATCGAATGACCGCTGTCCCCGCCATCACGGCTTACGTCCAATGCACCGCTCAATTCGCCGATAGACGCGATGCTTTCAGGAAGAAAGCCGCCATAAGGAGGCCAGGCCAGATTAAAATGAAGATCCCCCTGATTGTTATAAAGAACGATCGTATCCTTTGCATTTTCCGGCGTAATGAGATCATAATCAGTAACGGGCCAGCTCTCATCACTGCTTTCCACAAGTGCATAAATCTGCGGACCGGAAAGCTCTTCAAACGTCTTCATTTGATCTTCGGGTGTCAGTTCCTTAAACTGTTCATAAGTCAGGTCGTCTGCTTTTTTTCCGCATCCGGCAAAAGACAAAATCAGAAAACATAGCAAAACAATTACGATCTCCATACGCTTCATAGTTTTTCCTCTTCTTTCCATATGTCTTTTCCCTTCATTCTCTAAGTGTACTTTTGCCTGATGCTTCAGAAAATCCTCAACATCCTGATTCTTCTCACAGGAAAACTCAGAGAGCATCTGTCGCAGGTCATCCTCTCCGAATTGCTCCTCGCCATCATCATTCTCTCTCAAAAACTCGCGAATATTGATGACCGTAAATCTGTCATCCTGCCGCATTCGCTTTCTTCCTCTTCTGCATGAACTTTGCTATGTCCTTCGGATCAGTAAGAATCCTTGCGCTGACCCCCGGCACAGGAGTCTTGTCATTGGCCGCTACCTCAATCGCATCGGCACTCCACCTGGTATCTTTAACTCCTACGAGATTGCACACTAATACGTATTAATCGTACCAATTTTTTCGGCTTGATTGCAACGAAATTCTTGTGAACTTTTCATGAACGAGAAATAGGCAAGAACCATCGCCTCGCCTGCACCGCCAGTCGGTGAGGTTCGGGTCCGTTTTCACATACCGTTTCAGCGTCCTGCCGCACTTGCCGCAGACGAGCCTTCCGTTGAGCGCCAGCCTGTTCCCGAACCAGAAGCTTGCTTGGGTCTATGACATGACGTGTATTATTGACATATTGATCATAAGGTCTTAGTATAATATCGTTTTAAGCCGAAAGGCTGTCGGGCAGGGAGATTCACCTGTAAGTCCCATTGAATGGCTTTCATGTCATGCGTACCGGTTTCACCGGTATTCTTTTCCATTTTTAGTATCGTGTCGTTTTATTCTTTTCATGCAGGAGGTGATCTTTCAAAAAATGGAAAACAAAAACAGAATATCGTTTTCTCCCGGTCTCATGAATGCCACGGGAGAGATACCGGAGAAGCTCACGAATGATATCGTGCTTCACAGTATCACCCAGAATAATAAGGATGTCCTTAAAGGGCTTACTGCATCCCTTCTTATACTCGCGGTTACGGAGGTCACTGATGTGGAGCTCATGAATCCCATCGATTACAGAAACTATGCTGATAAGGAAATAATCCTTGATATCAAGGCTCTTGTAAATGACAGAAAGATAGTGAATGTGGAGCTTCAGATGCGCCTTGTCACCGACAGCACCTGGTGGCTGAACCGCTCTCTTCTGTATCTCTGCCGTACCTTTGATAACCTCGAAGACGGAAATGATTACGGAGACATCAGACCATCCATGCAGGTCTGCATCGTACCAAAAGATCTGTTCTCTGATACCGAACCTGAATTCTATGCACAGTATTATCTTAAGAACGAACAAACCGGGCACATTTATACTCGCGACTTCAGCCTGCGGGTGCTATACTTGAATCATATAGACATGGCAACAGACGCAGACAGATCCAGCGGTCTTGATTACTGGGCGAAGGCATTTCTTGCCTCCACCTGGGAAGACCTTAAAGGACTCGCGGAGCGAGGAGATGTTTTCAGGGAGGTGGCTGAGGAGATGTATACTGTAAATGCAGATGTAAATCAGAGAAGCATAGCGGAAGCGCATCGCAAATATGTTGAGACATTCACTACCCTGACCAACGGTCTTGCAAGAGCAGAAAAAAAAGCTGAAGAGGCAGAGCGGGATCTGAAGGAAGCAAGACAGCAGGCGCAGGATGCCCAACAGCAGGCGCAGGATGCCTGGCAGCAGGTACAGAGATCAGAACAGCGTGCCGACACTGCTGAAAAGCGTGCAGCTGATGCTGAACAATCTGCCCGAGATGAAAAACAGCGTGCTGATACTGCCGAGGCGGAACTTGCAAAATATAAAGAGAGATTTGGTGCACTGAAATAAGATAATCAATCCTCCATCACTTCAGACAAATGCAGACAAATGATAAAGGACGGTACAGAAACCGTTTTAGCTCCTATACCGCCTTTTTAATCATGTTGCCCGGAAGTTTGAATTATGTTAACTTGAGACCCCTAAACCCCGTCCCCCCGGGTCCACCCGGTGGCATCAGTCCTTATAGATCAGCACAAACGCATATCCATCCATATTGGCAAGGCTTACTGTTACCGTGTTCGGGTTCCGGTCAGTATCAGTGAACAATACAACCTGTCCGGCCTTGTTCATGCCAAGGAGGGCATACTGTCTGCCGGCTTTTATATACTCTCCGGGTATGGAAAGTGTCAGGGTACCGTTCTTGACGCTAAGGTCAGGCTGACGCTTCTGATCAAGCACGTTAAACGAGA
>CAMUZQ010000127.1 GCA_947165275.1 uncultured Lachnospiraceae bacterium
GAGGTTTCCGCATAATTACTGCGGTTCCTCGCATTTAGACTGTCAAAGATGGGATATCATACCTAATTAGAAAAAAAGTTTCAACTTTATTGAAAAATCCCCTTATCCCGCACTTGAAACCGCATGGTATTTGTGGTATTTTATTTATTCGTGATATATCCGCCTTGCTCATCTGGTGGAGCGTTATCGATGAAATAACTCATTGGAGCGTGACACATGAAATGGGCCGGACAGACCATAAGGAGGTAAAATAATGAACAAGTATGAATTGGCCGTTGCAGTCAACGGACAGCTTGAGAGCGACGCAAAAAATGCCGTTCTTGAGAAGGTGAGGGGACTCATCACGCGTTTCGGCGGCACCATCACATCTGAGGATGACTGGGGCAAAAGAAGATTTGCCTATGAGGTGCACAAGGTT
This sequence comes from uncultured Lachnospiraceae bacterium, assembly GCA_947165275.1. Lineage (GTDB taxonomy): Bacteria > Bacillota > Clostridia > Lachnospirales > Lachnospiraceae > NK4A144. The sequence continues at coordinate 419 of CAMUZQ010000127.1, forward strand.
AAGGAAGGCTACTATGTCTTCATCAAGTTCCAGGCAGAGCCGGAGGCTATTGCTGAGATCGAACACCGTATCAGGATCGTAGAGAATGTATACAGGTATCTCATCGTATCTGATGAGAAGGAACTCTCGGTTAAGCACGAGGAGGAGAAGTCCGAGTCTTCCGAGACATCTTATGATGCTTCACGCAAGGCTGAGACTGCTGCGCCTGAAGCTGAGCCCGAGGCTGCGGCATCAGCTGCTGAGCCCGAAGCTGCGTCCGAAGAAGCTGCTGAGACAACGGCTGAATGATTCGTGGATCATTCCACAGAAAGCGTAGGGCAGTATAATGAATAAAGCAATGTTAACGGGACGCCTTACAAGGGATCCGAATGTGAGATATTCTCAGGGTGAGAATCAGATGTGCATAGCACGTTTTACTCTGGCAGTAGACCGCAGAAGGACGAGAAACCAGGACGGAAGCGGTCAGACCGCTGATTTTATAAGCTGCGTGGCTTTCGGCAAGCAGGGTGAGTTCGTGGAGAAATATGCCCGCAAGGGCATGAAGTTTGACGTGGTCGGACGCATCCAGACCGGAAGCTATCAGAATAAGGACGGACAGACCGTCTATACTACGGATGTAGTGATCGATGAGATCGAATTCGGAGAGAGCAAGAATGCTTCAGCCGCCGCTGCAGGGTCAGATTACTATCAGGCTCCTCCAGTCTCAGGCGGAAGCAGCGCTCCTTCAGCGCCATCTACTCCACAGCCTGCAGATGACGGTTTCATGAACGTCCCGGACGAGATAGACGACGAATTGCCATTTAACTAAAATATTACAGGGAGATAAAAAAATGCCATATACAAGAAATAACGATCATTCAGACAGACCCAGAAGACCAGGTGGAATGCGCCGCAGAAAGAAGGTTTGCATATTCTGCGGAAAAGACGGTGATATCGATTACAAGGATGTGGTAAGGCTCAGGAAGTTCATTTCCGAGAGAGGAAAGATCCTTCCCAGACGTGTGACCGGTACCTGCGCGAGACATCAGAGAGAGCTCACTGTAGCTATCAAGCGCGCACGCCATCTTGCTCTTCTTCCTTACGTAGTAGAGTAAATCCTTACAGGAGCTCCTGTAAAAGCATTTCAAAAATTAACAGCCTGCGGTTCATACCGACAGGCTGTTGTTTATTTTACTGACTATATTATCCCTGCTGTATATCCCTTTCCTCAGTCTTCCATATTCCTCAAGTATCCCCCGGTTCCTTTGATCGTTTGCATCTCCCGGTACGGCCTCCAGCAGGCTGTCTGTGATATCCCCGTAATCCCCGTATCCCACTCCCGGGACCATATTTCCTTTAAGTATGTCCTTATGAGTCATTACCACGGTATCTGTGAATATCGCCTCCTGCATCACACCTGATGTCTGAGATGAATACTTGCCCTCATTATAGGGAAGTACGGCATATACTGCGCCTGAAAGGAGCTTCAGATATTCATCCTCCGTGAGGTATTCATCCCTGATCTCTATATTTTCCGTCGCCCTCTGTCTCAGGCTCTCAACACGTGCCTTGTCATAAAACCTGCCTGCTATCACAAGTCTGTAGGACATATGGCAGAAGGCCTCCACAAGCTCCTCAAGCTGCTTTCCATGATCCATAGTGCCCAGACAGACAGCATATCCTTCCTTTGCATTCCCCCTGAACGTGGAATATCTGCTGTCATCGCAGACATAATCCGGGATAAATACTGACGGCATGTTCTTAAACCTGAAGGAAGGACCTGTGGAGATGCATTTATAAACCCTCCGCTGTCCCGCTTCAAATATCCTCTGCTTCAATCCCGCAAGGACACCCGTATGATAACCGTCAAGGAAGAGCGTCACCACTATCCTCCTGCCTGCATTTCCGAATAATGCCAGATAAAGGAAGAGATAAAATTCCACATTAAAAAACCAAAGCACATCTGCATCGCTGTGATGCAGCACGTGATGGATATTTGCAAACATCCTGAATTTGTTCAATATCCGGTCCTTTACTGACGGATGTCCCTTCATCAGGATCTCGTGGGATAAAGCCACTATCCTTTTATCCCTCCTGATCTCCTCAGGTATCTCACGGATTATGCAAGGCGGCGCATATATGCTGATCTGATGCTCTCCCTCTGTCATGGTGCAGTATTCGGCCAGCACCTTGGGCGCATGTCCCACTGCCCTCCCTGTCTCGTCGCGCCTGCCCTGATACTCTGCAAGGGCGACGCTGCCGCTTTCCCTTTTCGGGATACTCCTGAGATATCTTTTGTAAAGGGCTCTGTGGATCGCCTTTATACTGATATAGCTCATGGCCGCAGCTGCTCTGTTGCGCGTCCGCGCCTCCTGATCCTTTATCACCACAGACCTCACTGCCCTGATATCGGAATATATCCTTTCTGTGAGCCTTTTCGTACCGGAGTCCTTTACGTCAGGAGATGTTTCCGACAGGATCTGAAAGCAGGTGGACAGATGCCTGCTGGCCGCTGCCTTCAGACATTCCGGTTCATTCTTTTTGATATAGGACAGCATGCTCCTGCTGTGTCTGTAATAATCCGGATTTCTTTTTGACGAGGTTGAATAGACTGTATTATCGGCGCTCTGGACGTATCCGTACAGGGGCTCATCCGTTCTTGAGATGCAGGAGGCCTCCAGGAAAAGCCTGTATATCGTCCCCATATCCTCGGCCGCAGTCCCCTCGGGAAAAGAAACCTTATCCCACAGGGATCTCCTGGATATCATCCCCCAGGGTGCGCTTATAAACCCTTTTTGATATAGCAGTGCTTTTGTCCCCATCAAGCCCTGATAGACCTCGATCCGGGGTTTTTTTGATCTTCCGGCTTCAAATAAGCTCTCCCTGTCTCCGGTCTCCTCCCTCATGCATCTGATATATGCACAGGCTGTGATGTCCGAGCCGGTGTCATTTGCCGTCTTAAGAAGCTTTTCCAGATAATCCGGTGCTATCACGTCATCGCTGTCCACGAAGGTTATCCATTCTCCCTTCGAAGCAGCCTTTCCTTTGTTTCTCGCTGATGCCGCGCCCCCGTTTTTCTCATGAAGGATGCGTATCCTCCTGTCAGTCCGGGCGAGTCTTTCACATACCTCCCCCGACCCGTCAGTCGATCCGTCATCTACAAGGATCAGCTCCAGATCCTTCTCCGTCTGTGCCAGGATGCTCTCCACACAGGTTTCTATAGTTTTGACCGCCTGATATACAGGGACAATCACGCTTACCATATTCCTTATATATCCTTATATCCTTATATCGACTTTAATGTGATGTTACTGCCGGGCAAACTGTTACGGACTTTTAGTTTATGCCATCTGATTTTGTCTTATGCCCTCTCTATTTAAATACCCCGGGAAATCCCGGGGTATTTTTATCATTTTCACAGGAAATCCTGATCCGGACTGTATCAGGCTCCCTTTGCCTCCTTAGCAGCAAGAACCTGCTTCGTAAGCTCGGGCACGATCTTATTCAGATCTCCTACTACGCCATAGTCGGCGACATCAAAGATCGGTGCATCCTCATCCTTGTTTATCGCGATGATTATGTCTGACTCTTCCATGCCTGCCACATGCTGGATGGCGCCTGAAATACCTATAGCGAAGTATACATTGGGTCTCACGGTCTTTCCGGTCTGACCTACCTGCAACTCCTTGGGCTTCCAGCCTGAATCAACCACTGCACGAGAGCAGCTTACCTGGCCTCCTATAGCCTCTGCCAGCTCCTCGAGGATCTTGAAATTCTCGGGTGAGCCTACTCCACGGCCGCCTGATACAAGGATCTTTGCATCCATGATATCCTTGATATCAGATACTGCCTTGACAACCTCTTTGATCTCCACATATTTGTCATTGGGCGTGAAGCCGGGATTGTACTCGATTATCTCTGCCTTTGCTCCCTTGATGGGATCGATCTTCTGCATGACTCCGGGTCTTACTGTAGCCATCTGAGGACGGTTGTTCGGGCATGCGATGGTAGCTATCGTATTTCCGCCGAATGCAGGACGTGTCATAAGGAGCTGATTGTGCTTCTGCTCATCCTCCTTGCCGGGTACAGGCTGAAGAGGGAAATCTCCGATATTGAGCACTGTACAGTCTGCAGTAAGTCCTGTAGCAACCCTTGCCGAAACCGTAGGGCCCAGATCACGTCCGATAGCCGTAGCTCCCACAAGCATTATCTCAGGCTTGAACTCATTGATAACGGACGAAAGAGCATGCGCATAAGGCTCTGTCCTGTATTCCTTGAGCTCCGGATCATCTACCAGGATAACCCTGTCTGCGCCATACTCTGCGAGCTTGTCACAGAGATTCTTTACATCGGATCCGATAAGAACTGCCGTCACCTGCGCGTTAAGGGGCTCTGCAAGATCCTTTGCCTTTCCAAGTAATTCGTATGCGATCCCGCTCACATGATTGTCAACCTGCTGAGCGAAGACGAATACGCCTTTATATTCTTCTATATTCTGCA
>CAMUZQ010000128.1 GCA_947165275.1 uncultured Lachnospiraceae bacterium
GAACCTCTCAAGCGTGATCTTCAGGAGACCGCTCATATCCTGCATCAGATCCCTGGGGTTGTCGCTTTCCGACTCCATCCAGACTATGCTTATGCTCTCGTTGCAGCAGGTCGCGAGCAGCATGCTCTTCAGCCTTCCGGACTCAAAATGCGCAGTGCTCCATTCGGGATCATAGTAATGATTTTGAACCCTTGTGTCGATCTGCTTATGATATGAAGCCTCGATATCGCTTATGACAGGAGACGGTTTGATCTTTCCTCCCGAGATGTATCTTTTGAAAAGAGGTGAGCGCAGCAATTGTCCCAATGAAAAGCTGTACTGCATCCTTGAGGGGAAAAGATCAAAGCCAAGGGAGCTGAAAAAAGCCGTACTTGCATCATCCTCGAGAAAGGTGGCGGTAAGCGTATCGGAGCCTGATCCTGAAAGCAATTCCCTCAGGGTATCGAGCATAGCACTCCCGTATCCCTGTCTTCGCCTCTCAGGGATCACAAATACCGAAACGATCTCCGTGCAGAATTCAAATACCGTTGCACACAGCGCTCCGGCAGCCGCTCCGTCATCATCCGTCACGCCTATCCTTATCAGAGGCAGCGATGACCGTAATGATGGTCCCGGAAAAAATCCCTCAAATTCTTTTTTATTCTTTTCCGTTATTTTTGTTATCTTCATAACATTCTCAGCTCATCAGTTTTGTTATCATAGCATCTACAGAGGGCTTTGGCTGGTCTCCCTCAACCAGAGGCCTTTTAACCTTAAACCCTAAGGAGGATATGGCATTTTCATAATCTCCAATGTTATCATCCTGCGGATTCTGAACAAAGACCTTGAAATACAGAAATGAAGCCATATCGCGGCAAATGTCTCTGAAGCATTGCTCGTATGTGGCATATCCGAGCATCGCAAGGGCCTCGTTTCTTATATTTTCCTTTAATGTACTGTCACCCATGGAATTGATCTTTGCAGCCAGAGGATGTCCGGCCTGCCCTTTCACAAGCTCTACCAGGCTGTCGGTCTTCAGGAATTCATCAACGGCCTTTTTCTGATTTCGTTTTTTGTAGCCGTAATCTATACCCTTGTAAATGAGATCTATGCCAAGGGATGCCAGCCCCACTATCGCTCCGATCGGTGCGAGATATCCGCTCATCGCAAAGCCGCCGGCAACCACGGCCATGGCTCCCGATACCATACCCATTGCGGCAGATGCACCCTCCCTTTTGATACTTCTCTCCCTGTGGGATAAGAAGAGCTCGAGCCGTTCCTCATCATCTGTCAGGTCCTCTCTGTTGGCTCTCTTTTCGGCAATCGTTGTTTTGGCATTGGTCACATCCTTCATATTGGAAACGGCGCGTCCGGCCTGAATACCCGATGAAACCATTTTAACGGAGCCTGCTACCATCATGGTGATGCCGCCCCACATCAATAGTTTGCCTCCGACACTTGTGCTGTTCCATAACGCCTGGGAAGCAGGCTTAAGCCAGGCTGTGGATGCAACGTTACCGGTCTGTATTAAATTGGTGACGCTGCCTGCCACACTTAATCCACCGGCAGCCACGCTTGTATATTCCCCGAAATTCCCGGCAGCCTTTGACACTATGTCTGCCCCAGTGGAACTGCCGGCAGTCCGGAAAAGGGAAACCGAATTCGAAAGGGCGGCAATCAGACCGAAAACAGCGGTAGCTCCTGCGATGCTGTTTGAGGCAACAAATGAGACACCTCCTGCTATATCGCCCGGGATAGAAGACATGAAGGAGCCGGCGAGGTTCTTTATCCCGCCGAGTACCTTGCCGGAATAAATCTGGTTTATCTTGTTTATGCTATCCTGAACAGCTTTTCCCGTGGGAAGGGATGAATCGTCTTTTTTCTTTATCTTGACCTTCCTTTTGATCGCCTCATCATTATAGTCCTCACCCGAAATGTCATCAGGAGCGGGGACATCATCAGGGAGATCGATCGCGGCAAGCCTGCCTGTAAGCGCGACTATTTTTTTGTATTCCGCGAACAGCTTCTCCCTTATCACGGGATCCTGAGCCATATCCGGAGGCATGTCGTCATGAAGTCCGGCACTGCGGTAAAGCATCCTCAGGATCATCCCGTGTCCGATAATGGACTCCGTAAGCGATTGTACCTGCTCCTCCTCTGAAAGCACTGCGTTCGGGTCGTCTCTTTGAGTATCAACGGTCCTTGTCTGTTCCGTAAGGGTTCCGTAAAATCTGATATCGTCACTGAGACTCATGGATGTACGGAGAGCGGATGATATCACATTCCAGTCTCTTTTTTTCTTGCTGATGGCTACGGGATCCGGCTGATAATTAGACAGTATCGAAAGATAGTCTAAGCCGACAACGCTTTCATCCGTGCCCTTCTCGATGGTGTATATGGTGAGGAGCAGAAGATCCGGTCTCATCCTGACCATATTGTAGACAAGTGCGTCATGTCCGTCAGTATTTTCCAAGAGATATGCGCTGACGGACCGGATCGCCTTTTTCTGATCGTCTGTAAGGTTTATTCCGGCAGGTGGATTGTTGCTTTCTTCCAGTACCTTCTCCCTTTTGGGTTTACGGGTTCTCAGTAATGTCTGCGTCTGGTCAGCAGCCTGTGCCTGTCTCGCGGCAAGTGCCACTTTATAAGCATTATAATCGTCAATGAGCGTTTGCATTGCCGCTGAAGGTCTTCGAACGCCTTGGATGAATTTGTCAAGATCATCGGAATGACACTTGAAAAACACCTCTTTGTAAGCGTCGATTGATATTATCGAATTTCTGTCGGCGGCTTTTTTCCGAAGCTTCTCATATGCAGATGCTATCTGTTTGATGACATCCTTGGGTTTTCTCCGATCCTGCCTTTCCTCCGGAGCCGAAGTCGCCTTAAGGTATTCTTCCTTCCTTTCTCTTACCGACTTTTCTCCGGAAAGGCCGATCTCCTTCAAACGAATCTGATTCTGGTAATAATCTATGAGATCTTCGTTTCGGGGCACGGCATTGTAAAGATTATCAAGCCGCAGCCGAAGCTCCCTGTAGGAAAGCTTATTTACCTCCTCCTGAGGCAGGTAGGAGAAATATTTGTTTGACATCAATGCTTCCTGGGTCTTGTAATAAGCACGGACATCAAAAAGTGTTCTGAGCTTTGCCGAAGCTTCATCTATCATGCGGCTGTCAGCCTGACTCAGTGGCTTTGGCAGATTGCTTTCATGGGTATCAAGTGCTGCTTTAAGATCCGGCAGAAGCAAAAAGAATTCCTGAAGATCTGCATAATGTGCCAGATATTTGTCATATGAACTTCCTCTTTCCTGCGGATACATCAGTGTCGTGGGATCGAAATCCAAAAGCGTCTGTAAGGGATTGTCTGTCTGCATTTTGGCATACTGCGCTCCCTGAAGCTGTTGAAGCCGGGTCTGCTTTGTATGGAGCTGTGCCGAATGAGCGACCATTTTGCTTCGCTTCAGGGGAGAGGATGATACCTTGAGTCCTATCTCATCGTAAGCAGTCCTGAGAACGGCTTCATCCGGAGCCTGCGCCGGTATGCCCTGAAGATTATCAAGCTTTTTCATTACAGGCGAAGCCACGGTGATATTCACCTGCTGATTCGGATCCTGAAGCTGTCCGAGTCCAAATGCGGAGATATTGATGCTTTCGGATACAGCGGATACCGTGTTGCTGCGAATATTAACTTTTCTTAATAGCTGACTTTCATTTTCTCCGGTTCCCATTCAAGTGTCCCCTTATTTATTTTCAGAAGTAAACATTTCGAGCATTTCCTTTGTCGTAATCTCATCCTTTATGACAAGCTTCAGATATCCCTCGAATCTGTCCGCCGTACCGATAGCCGTATTTACCGCCAGAAACATATCTTTTTCTATTTCGCTGTCGCCTTTATCCTCCGATATGGGCATCATAAAACGAAAAACAAGGTTCTCATCGTTGTTTCCGAGCGAAAAGCATCCGCAGGGCAGGTAATAATTGAGTCTTGCAACGGCATCCGCAATGTCTGCCGCCGCTTCCTTCGGCACACTTCCAAGCAGTGTGATTATGGAGGAAAAATAAAGGATATTTTTCTCCTCGATCGGCAGAAAGACGAATTCGCCGAGCACGCTTGAAAGATCTGAGCCGAAGCCCGGTATCTCTGCTCTCAATATGTCCATTGGCGTATTCAACTCCTTTGCCGTAAAGATGGACATTTCGCCGAAGTTACCGGAATCAGCCATCATTTTTTCGAGTACCTTAAGATGGTTTATTCTTTTGTTTTCCATAATATGATCTCCTTTATATATTATTCTACGAACCAGCAGAACCTCCGGTCAATATTTTCGGAGCTTTTTTTGATCTCGAACTTCTTTCATTTGAATTATAATGATTTAGACGCCAAAAGTCACACGGAAGAGGAAGAAAACGGGCCACGCTTATAAGCGTGACCCGGCTGACTGTTTCTTAAGTTCACTCCGTGAACAGCGGTGTGGAATAGTATCTGTCGCCGCTGTCGGGAAGAAGGGCAACTATCACCTTGTCGGCGTTTTCCGGTCTCTTTGCAAGCTCGATCGCTCCGTAGAGAGCAGCTCCGGAGGATATCCCGACCGAGATGCCTTCTTTTTTCGCAAGGA
>CAMUZQ010000129.1 GCA_947165275.1 uncultured Lachnospiraceae bacterium
CAGCACGTTGTTTTTCAATCTGCTCCTGTTCGACTTTTTTGTCTTTTCTTCGTTCCTCTGATTTCTTTTTTTCGGCTCTCTTTTCTTGTCACTCCCGGGACAGATGTTTTCAGATCCATGATCTGTGATATCACCCTGCTGTTTACCTCTAAAGACATGATAAACTCCTCCCTGTTTTACATATTATTCTTTGTTAATTTGTATTAACGGATAAGGTATGACACCGCCTGTTGATTACAAAACCGATGATCTGCATGCTTAGCTGCTCCTTATTCTATTATCGGTTAATTCGCGTTAACAGACAACCCCTGTTAACAATTTTGATCGACCGCTGATCGAAGCCACCGCCATCTTTACCGGATTATGTGATAATATTTACTTCATGAAGCTTGTAAGAAAATTCATACCATATTACAAACCGTATAAAGGCGTATTTATATTCGACCTGTTCTGCGCTACAGTGCTGTCGCTGATCGACCTTGCGTTCCCGCAGTTTCTGCGGGTGCTGAGAAGTACGCTGTTTTTGCGCTCTCCCGAGGAGATTCTGTCAAAGCTTGGGATCCTTGCCGCAGCACTTATCATGATGTACGTGATCAGGATGTTGTGCAGATGGTACGTCACCTACCAGGGACATATGATGGGCGCACGCATGGAGTCACAGATGCGTCATGACCTGTTTGAAAGGTTTGAAGCCTTCTCATTTTCGTATTATGATACCCACAATACAGGCGAGATGATGGCAAAGCTTGTCTCCGATCTTTTTGACATATCGGAGCTCGCGCACCATGGGCCGGAGAATATCTTCATCTCTGTGATCAAGCTTGTCGGATCGCTCATCCTGCTCTTTTACATCAATATACCCCTGACTGCCTGTCTGGCTGTCATGGGGCTTCTCATGGGAATTTTCACATTTACGCAGAACAGGCGGATGCGCGCTACATTTGATGACAACCGCATTAAGGTGGCCGGGATCAACTCGTCATTGCAGGATACTCTTTCCGGGATCAGGGTTGTGAAATCCTTCGCCGGTGAAGATATTGAAAAGGAGAAATTTGACAAGAGCAATCTTGCCTTCCTTGATTCAAAAAAGGCAAATTACCGGCAGATGTCGCTGTTTTTTTCCGGGAACAGCCTTTTTGAGGGCTTGATGTATGTGACTGTGCTGGTCGCCGGGGGATTTCTCATCGCCAGGGGTTCCCTTTCCGGTGAGGATCTGGCCATATATGCTCTCTACATAAGCATCTTCATCAATCCAATAAATGTCCTCGTGGAGTTTACCGAAATGCTTCAAAAGGGACTTGCCGGCTTTCAGAGATTTAACGAAGTGATGGAGACAATGCCGGAGATCACCGATAGTCCTGATGCAATAGAACTTGAAAGAGTGAAAGGGGTCATTGATTATGCGAATGTCAGCTTTTCCTATGAAAATGACGAAAATGTGCTGCGGAACATAGATCTGCACATAGATGCCGGCAGGTCCGTTGCCATAGTCGGACCTTCGGGCGGAGGCAAGACCACTCTGTGTTCGCTGCTCCCCAGGTTTTACGACGTCTCTGAAGGCAGTGTGAAGATAGATGGTATTGATGTACGCGATGTGACTCAGAGATCGCTGCGATCCTTCATCGGGATCGTACAGCAGGATGTCTATCTTTTCAATGGGACCATGCGGGAGAACATAGCCTACGGCAGGCCTGATGCATCTGATGAGGACATAATAAAAGCGGCCAAAGATGCCGATCTGCTTGATTTTTTGCAGGAACTGCCTGAAGGTTTTAATACACTGGTTGGAGAGCGGGGAGCCAGGCTTTCCGGTGGACAAAAACAGCGCATCGCCATAGCGAGAGTATTTCTGAAGAATCCTCCCATACTGATACTTGATGAAGCAACAAGCGCTCTTGATAATGAAAGTGAACGCTTCATCCAGGACAGCCTGGATAGGCTTGCCTGTGGCAGGACCACGATCACAATAGCCCACAGGCTTTCTACCATCCTCGGCGCCGACGAGATCATTGTCCTTGACAATGACGGGATCAGGGAACGCGGCACACACAGGGAACTTATAAAACAGGGCGGTCTGTATGAAAAATACTACCGGATGCAGTTGAGCGCCATATAGCGCCTTCTTTATATTATGTGATATCTGTGCTTTTCCATACCTTTAGACGTTCGATTCCGAACAGAAGACCAGATCAGCCGAGGGTTATTTGTTAACAGATTTTAACCGATATAAACATTAAGTAGAGTTAACCATTTGCATCTTTTGAGGATAAGCTATGAATGATGTGAGCATAATAAGAACCGGTAACACGGAAAGGCGGGTTACAAAACTTCATCATATAGATGGATCATATGCGGGAACCATCTCCGTCACCCGCCCTGTTTCAAAGAACAATAAGAAGCGCAGATCTGATTACAGCTTCAAGCAGATATCCGCGCAGGTGTTGAACGCAAAGACATCTGACAAGGCCTCCCAGGTCAGGACATCCATCGGAATGAAACTGAACCTTCTCTACAAAAGGAGAAAAAGTGACGAATATGATGAGGAGGAGATCATACGCGCCATCCTGCATGCAGAGCAGATTCTCAGAGCATGTAAGAAAAAGGAAAAACACCTGAACAGGCGGAACAGTAGATACCTCACTCTGACTTCTTGCTCCGGTGATCACATAAGATATATAATTGTTAAAGCGTATAAACTATATTTCATTTTTTATATGGGGTGATGAGCGTGGGAAAAGATGACAAGATGCCTACCGAAAGGGAATGGCTGCTGATGGAAGCGATATGGGACGGCGAAGAAGGGATAACATCTTCTGAAATACTGAAAAAAGTACAGGAATCGGATGACATGAGCGACCAGACTGAACGTGTACTGCTTCACCACATCTTAAGGAAAGGTCTCGTCGGTTATACCGTGGACGAGCATGACAGCAGAGTTTTCCATTATTATCCGAAAAAAACACGGGAAGAATGCCTTAAGCAGAAGCAGAAAGATTTTGTGGAAACTTACTACCGCGGAAGCCAATCTGGCGCCGCTGCATCATTCCTTCAGACTGCGGAGCTTTCAGATAAAGAAATAAAGGAACTTGAAAAGATATTAAGACAGCGGAAGAAAAAGAATGTATGACACGCTTCTTGTAATATTTCTGAATGAAGCAGCTTTTATTCAGGATTTCCTAGGCTTCGTCTCTGCATACCTGGCGACGGTCTTTGCAAGATGCGCCATTGTTTCCATCCTCTTAACTATTATCGTCCTGTTTCTTCGTTCAACCGTGTTGAAGCGTAAAGTATTCCTAAATGGCGCGATCTGGAGCCTGTTTATCCTGGTGCCGTTCTTCGGAAGGCTTAAGGTATATTTCGAAGGAATGAAGCAGTCATGGAAGATATGTCTGCCGTTCTTCATGTGCCAGGAGATATCCATTACATATCCGTGGCTCCGGGCTTTATTTTTTACAGTCATCTTCCTGCTCTTATTTCGCCGCCATGTCATATTTCACAGAATGAAACGTCTGCTCCGGGATACAAAAGAAACCGTGCTTTATGGTGAAAAGGTTTATATTACCGATATGGCGGTATCACCTTGCGCTGTTGGGCTGTTAAGACCCCGGATAATAATACCGAAGCTAATGACTGAAAAGCTTCCCGAAGAGCAGCTGAAAACGATAATCCTTCATGAAAAAACGCATATCCGTCTCGGACATCTCTGGATATTCAAAGCGTGGGAGATATTCGCCTCCGTGCTCTGGATAAACCCGCTTCTTATGCTTATTGAAAAAAAGCTTCGTGCCGACATGGAGCAGATATGCGACAGGGTGACCATACAACTAAGCGGCGGGAAACCTGAAGAATACGGCAAGCTGATACTTAAGAGCTCGATATGGTTCAGGAGCGATACAGAAGGCCTTCCTGCAGCATTTACAGACAACAGGGTTTTCAGGGATATGAAGTCCCGATTTGAAAGAATAAGGGATTACTGTCCGTATGACCGGAGAAAGATCGTTGCAGAGGCTGCCGCCTTCTCTGCTGCATTAGTTATAGCACTTTTATTTATCAGAAACGCATCCCATGCAAAATATGAGGTTTTGCCGGATATAGTGGTGGGTGATGAATACGGCAGGACATATGCCGACTACAACGAGGTCATTGATTCCGGTGCTTTTATCAGGACCGATGACGGTATCTTTATCGATGCAGGAAAGCTGCGTAAGATCCTCCCTGATGATTTTCCTCGGGATCGGTATGTATACTTTTATTATGATATCATGATGAAGATCCCCGGGATCGGCGGCGGTGGAGAATGCGGCTGGCTCGAAGATGTGCCCGAAACCGGTCTCTGTCCCCTGACCGTCAGCGAGCGGGATCTCAACAGCAGCTTCGCCTTATGGGTGATGAAAGTGATATGAATGAGTCAACGGGGACGGTTCTCTCTGACTCCCGTGAGGGAGTCAAGGAGAACCGTCCCCGTTGACTCACCGTAGTTGATCCCTATAAACTCGTCGCCGTCGTAAAATGCCAGAAAATCAAC
>CAMUZQ010000130.1 GCA_947165275.1 uncultured Lachnospiraceae bacterium
CGCCTGGTCAAATACGATTCTTGTATTTTCGAAAATATAAGAATCGTATTCGACCAGGTCTTTGCAAAGCAGGAAATCGTCAGATATTAGTTTTGTATTATTATTATATTTTTCTCTGCCCGCCAAATACCATTTTTATATTCACAGCAGTCCGTATTAGCCCCGAAGAATTTAACAATAGATTATTATATTAATAGTATCGCTTTGAGCATTCTCACAACTCATACGGCAGAAAGAAGAAGCCTTTTCAATTCATCCACCGAAACGATATACTTTTTACGACAGAAGCTGCATTCCATCTCTATCTCCCTGCCTTCATCTATCATAGCCTGCAGCTCCTTCCTTCCCGTAGCGATGAGAGCCCTTTGAATCCTTTCCGGCGAACAGTCGCATCTGAAGGCAGTATCTGCCTTATCAAGTATTGTCATACCAAGGCCATCAAGAAGCATCCCCAGAATATCCTCCGGAGTCTTCCCCTGATCCAAAAGCTCCGTTACGGAAGATATTTTTTTAAGGTTTTCCTCAAGCTTATCAATTGTACTGTCGTCTACGTCCGGCATAAGCTGTACGATAAATCCCCCGGCTGCCCTTACAGTATTATCCTTATTCATAAGCACTCCCAGACCCACTGTGGATGGTATCTGTTCGCTCTGCGCAAAATAATATGTAAGGTCCTCCGCTATCTCTCCCGTTACAAGATCTACCTCCCCGATATAAGGCTCTTTCAGTCCAAGATCCTTTATTACTCTGAGCATACCATGGCCGATAGCTCCGCTGACGTCCAGCTTATGATCAGACTCTCTGGGAGGCAGCAGGACCATGGGTTCTACAGGGTATCCCTTCACGTTGCCCTTTGAATCCGCAGTCACGGTAAGTCCCTGCATCGCCCCGTTTCCCTTTATCTGAAGAGTAAGCACATCCTTGTCGCCCTTCATGGTAAGTCCCATCATTGCACCGGCAGTGAGCAGCCTTCCAAGCGCTGCGGTAACGACAGGGGACGAATTATGTGCTGCCCTTGCTGCTTCCGTCAAATCTCTTGTAGTTGCGGCAAATGCTCTTATATGTTCATTATCTGCAGCCGCTCTTATTATATAGTCCATTCATATCACCTCTTTTTTCGGATGCAACAGATTGTCTCAGACAAGCGTATGAGTGTCAAGAGGCTGCTGCTATATTATGGAAGGTTTGCGCTTGTTTTTTCACTGTTTTTTGTTAAAATAGGCTCTATGGGTATATATACATGCAGAAGATGCGGAAAACAGTACGAATCTAACCGCCTGACCAGCGGTATCTGTGATGATTGCACAGCAGAAGCCCTTGACAAGTACCACCAGGTAAGGGATTATCTTTGGCGGCATCCCGGTACTACAGCAAGTGATATTGCAAAGGCCTGCGACTGCAATATACTTCAGGTAATGAGATGGGTTAAGGAAGACCGCTTCATGCTCTCGGACGACTCCAGGATAGCTCTATACTGTGAAATATGCGGCAGGCGGATAGTATCTGGAAGATATTGTGAAGCATGTCGTGCAAAACACGAAAAGAAGGAAAAAACCGAGGCAGAGAGCGCGAGGCTTCAGCAGCGCTCTGCCAGCATGCACGGCACTGCGACAGATAAAGAAAAATCCGACGACGGAAAGATGCGTTTCCTGCATTGAGGCTTTCCCGGAAAGGATTTTCAAAGAATCAATTTTCAAAAAAATCAGGCGGAGCACTTCTGATCATCAAGTGCTCCGCCTATCTGGATGAATCATCCATTACTTCCTGTCCCATTGGACCATACCTCTCATTCTGCTTCCCCTCTGCTCTCTACTCGTCTATGGCTCTTCGTCTTCACCATCCCGGTAAGACATCTTATATGTAATTTTTGCCATCATATTGCATCGGTTCTGCCTGATGTCTTTCTATAATCTGTCGCTTTTCTCAACCCGTCTGTTCTTTCTTCTCTATATTGATCCGGTCCCGCACATTGTGCGTTTAAGTTTGTCTTTGATTGTTCACTTGTCGATCCCTACCGGATTTACGAGATCGTAAGCTACCTTCCTATGCTGGTGGACTGGTCCTCCTTTCAGTGAATAATGAGACTCGCTACTCTGTACATCGGACTGTACCTCCTGTACTTTTTCACTTCTGTACACTTCGTACCTTTTGTACTCACTCTGTACTCTTTGTACTTCTGAACCTTTTGTACTTAATGTACCTCCGTGTCTCTCTTGGAATGATTAAACTATATCATAAGCCCATTGAGTTGTCAATACAATTTAAATTATTTTTCCAAATTGTCTGACAACTCTGCTTTTCTTTTATTCTTCTGCATTTCCGATATGACTGAAAAGGTACTCCAGAACTTCCTTTGTAAATTTCTTTGCGCTTATTCCTACCGTATAAGTTCCATCCTCTCTCTTTTCCATCCTGGCTACAGTGGCATACATTATGACTGTATCCGCAACTATTATTATATCCCTGCCCATTATGTCAGGTCTGTCCTGCTTCATCCAAAGCCCCATCCCTTTCGGGCTTGCATTCTCAACCTGCACATATATGGTTTCACCGGTATCACATATAACAACTACACTGGGAGCCTTGAATTCTACTCTCCCTATATTTCTTTTTTCACTTCTGACATCCGCCTCCAGTGTCATCTCTCTTCCTCCTCTGATAAAGACAGTTTTTATATGACTGAACTCCGGCCGGATCCTGCGGGCGCCTGAACCCTCTGCCTGCCTTCCTGCTGCTCCCGGATACTCCGTCGATCCTCAGTTGCATTTGGAGTTGTCATGTACGGTTAATATATTATCACATAACAGCGCACTTTGCACGACACACCGAAGAATGACCCCTAAACCCCGTCCCCAAGTTTCTTTGTTATTGACATCCTGATCATAAGGTCTTATTATAGTATCGTTTTCGGCCGAAAGGCTTTCGGGCAGGGAGATTCACCCATAAGTCCCATTGCATGGCTTTCATGTCATGCGTACCGGTTTCACCGGTATTCTTTTCCATTTTTAGTATCGTGTCGTTTTATTCTTTTCATGCAGGAGGTGATCTTTCAAAAAATGGAAAACAAAAACAGAATATCGTTTTCTCCCGGTCTCATGAATGCCACGGGAGAGATACCGGAGAAGCTCACGAATGATATCGTGCTTCACAGTATCACACAGAATAACAAGGATGTCCTAAAGGGGCTTACCGCCTCCCTTCTGATGCTCCCGGTTTCAGAGGTCACAGATGTGGAGCTCATGAATCCCATCGATTACAGAAACTATACCGATAAAGAGATAATCCTCGACATCAAGGCTCTTGTAAATGGAAGAAAGATCGTGAATGTGGAGCTTCAGATGAGCCTTGCCACCGACAGTACCTGGTGGCTTAACCGCTCTCTCCTGTATCTGTGCCGCACCTTTGATAACCTTAAAGGCGGAAATGATTACGGATACATCAGACCATCCATGCAGGTCTGCATCGTGCCAAAAGAACTATTCTCTGATACCGAGCCTGAATTCTATTCACAATACTATCTGAAGAACGAACGAAGCGGGCACATTTATACTCGCGACTTCAGCCTTCGAGTGCTATACTTGAACCATACAGACATGGCAACAGACGCAGACAGATCCAGTGGTCTTGATTACTGGGCGAAGGCATTTCTCGCTTCCACCTGGGAAGACCTTAAGGGGCTTGCGGAGCGAGGAGATGTTTTCAAGGAGGTGGCTGAGGAGATGTATACTGTAAATGCAGATGAAAATCAGAGAAGCCTGGCGGAAGCTCATCGCAAATATGTGGAGACATTCACCACCCTGACCAACGGTCTTGCAAGAGCAGAGAAAAAGGCTGAAGAGGCTGAGCAGAATCTGCAGAAGGCCCAACAGGAGGCTCAAAAGCAAGTGCAGGAGGCTCAACAGCAGCTCCAGGAAGCTCTACAGCAGCTTCAGGAAGCTCAAAAGCAGGTACAGGAATCAGAGCAGCGTGCAGCTAATGCCGAACAATCTGCCCGGGAGGAAAAACAGCATGCTGAAACGGCCGACGCGGAACTTGCTAAATATATAGAGAGATTCGGAGTTCTGAAAGAGAACAATTAATCCTACATCCACCCCATCTGACATATGATAAATGACGGTACAGGAACTGGTTTTTTAGCTCCTGTACCGTCTTTTGTTGGTCATGTTTCTACGAAAAATGAACTCTAAACCCCGTCCCCCGGTACCATCAATCCTTGTAGATCAGCTCAAACGCATATCCGTCCATATTGGCAAGGTTTACTGTTACCGTGTTCAGGTTCTGGTCCGTATCGGCGAATAATATGACCTGTCCGGCCTTATTCATGCCGAGAAGGGCATACTGTCTGCCGGCTTTTATATACTCTCCGGGTATGGAAAGTGTCATGGTTCCGTTCTTGACGCTAAGGTCAGGCTG
>CAMUZQ010000131.1 GCA_947165275.1 uncultured Lachnospiraceae bacterium
GAAGAATTCTCCGTTTGTGTTTGTTTTTATTGTCATATTATTCTTGTTATTCATATATATTTCCTCCGTTCGGAATGTTTTCTTATTTGTTGATACCAATATAAACCATGAAGTGTCACAGAAGTGATGCACTTTTATATTCATTTGCCGAAATGCTATAATAATATATGGAAAAAGGCAAAATAAAGGTCAGATTCAGAAAAGGAGACTGTTATATGAACCAGTCGTTATATTTGTCCCAATCATATCAGGATGCGTGGGATGATTATTTAAGATCAATTAAATCAGAAACATTTCCTGTATGGGATTACATCATATTGACTGCCTCCAATGAGCATCAGGCATCGGCATTCATGGCTCAGATAGAATCAAGAAGAGATTATTTGCCAAATGGTACCGCAATAGGCATAGTACCCGACGAGGGAGGGAAAAGAGTAGGCTCGGGTGGAGCGACTCTGTCTGTTCTCAAATATCTTAAAGAAAAAGAGGAGAGCTTTAATAATAAGAAGATTCTCGTTATCCATTCCGGGGGCGACAGCAAGCGGGTGCCCCAGTACAGTGCACTTGGCAAGCTTTTCAGCCCTGTCCCGAGAAAGCTTCCGGACGGCAGGAGCAGTACCCTGTTTGATGAGTTCATTATAGCCATGTCAGCTGTTCCGGGCCGTATCCGGGAGGGAATGGTGCTGCTTAGCGGAGATGTGCTGCTGCTGTTCAATCCTCTCCTAATAGACTGGACGGGAAGCGGAGCCGCTGCGATCAGCTTCAAGGAATCCGTATCTACCGGAAAGAATCATGGTGTATTTCTTCGCTCCGATTCCGGCAATGTCGGAAGGTTTCTTCATAAACAGTCGGTCGAGACTTTAAGAGAGCTTGGTGCCGTTAATGAGAGGGATATGGTCGATATCGATACGGGTGCCCTGATATTCGGAACGGATCTGTTAGATAGTCTGTGGTCTCTTATCAGCACTGACGGCAGATTTGATGACACCAAATACAGGAAATTTGTAAACGATACTGTCAGGCTGTCCCTGTACGGAGATTTTCAATATCCGCTGGCGGAGGATTCGGAGCTTGAGAAATATTATGAGGAAAAGCCCGAGGGAGAATACAGCAGCGAGCTTCATGAGTGCAGGACGGCAGTGTGGAATGCCCTGAGACCATACAGACTGAAGCTCCTCAGGCTCGCACCTGCCAAGTTTATACATTTTGGTACGACCGGAGAGATACTGGCTCTGATGTCGGGAGGAGTCGGGCGGTACAGCGACCTTGGCTGGAGCGGCAGCGTCAATGCCATAGGTCCCGGCTATAATTCGGTGATAAGTCCGGGCGCAAGGGTCGGAGAGAATGTCTATGTAGAGGTCAGCTATGTACATTCGGAAGCGACCGTAGGCAATAATACCGTATTGTCATATATAGAGATAAATGATGAAACAATTCCGGAGGGAGTCGTACTTCACGGTCTGAAGCAGTCAAACGGTAGATTTGTATGCCGTATATACGGAGTTGAAGATAATCCAAAGGAAAACAGGCTGTTTGGAAGGGTGATCCCGGCATCGGTTTCGGATACTCTGTGGGATGCCCCTGTATATCCCGAAAGGGATACTATGAAGGAGGCCGTGGCGGATGCGCTTTTGTTGTATGAAAGGGTAATCTCCGGAAGCTGGGAAAATATCACGGGCGGAAAGTCTCTAGCATCGGGCTTTAGGGACGCGGACCCGGGAGCCATCCTTGCATGGAATGATCATATGTCGGAGCTTGTAGCCATGAACCGGATCGCAGAGATGATAGCAGAACATGCTCCCGTCAGTGAGGCATCCTTAACGGGACCATTGACGACAGTGCAGAAAAAATGGATGGAGGACTATATATCCGGAGCGGATTTTGGCGAGGAGATGCGTCTTCACTACTATGTCGGAACAGCCCTAAAGGATGAGGGGGAGATATCAAAGGCCTTTTCCTCCCTGTCCGGTCATATATTGGAGGTCGGAGTAGCCGGCGTCAGGGAATACAGGGGTTATTCCATCATGACCGACGATATCACGGTAAAGCTACCGCTCAGGGTCAATTTCGGCGGAGGCTGGTCGGATACACCGCCGTACTGCAATGAAAACGGAGGTACCGTACTTAATGCGGCGATAGTCATAAACGGCAACAGACCTGTCAGTGCAAGGCTTCAGAAGATATCGGAGCGCACCGTGATACTCGAATCGTCCGATATGGGTGTCCGTAAAAAGTTTGATAATATAGATGACCTTCGGTCTGTAGGAGATCCCTTTGATCCGTTTGTGCTGCACAAGGCGGCGCTCCTCGCCTGCGGGATAATACCCGGGGAGGGAGGCTCTCTTGACGAGATAATCGACAGACTCGGCTCGGGATTTGCGATGAATACTGAGGTTTCGGGTATTCCGAAGGGGAGCGGCCTTGGAACAAGCAGTATTCTGGCAGCAGCGTGTGTAAAGGCCCTGTTTGGTTTTCTGGATATCAGGTACAGCGAGGATGATATCTATGCGACGGTGCTTTGCATGGAGCAGATAATGTCTACCGGAGGCGGCTGGCAGGATCAGGTAGGAGGTGTTACGGACGGCATCAAATATATCACCTCCATGCCGGGACTTGACCAAAAAGTCAGGGTGGAGCATGTGGCTATCAGTAACAGGACGCTGAAGGAGTTAAATGACAGATTCTGCCTTGTCTATACCGGCCAGAGGCGTCTGGCACGCAATCTGTTAAGAGATGTGGTGGGCAGATATATAGGCAATGAGCCTGATACGGTATATGCACTTAATGAGATCCAGAGAATAGCAGCGCTTATGAGATTTGAGCTAGCGAGAGGTAATATGGACGCCTTTGCAAAGCTTATGGATGACCACTGGGAGATGAGCAAGCAAATAGATAAGGGCTCGGCAAACACGCTGATAGATCAGATATTTGATTCTGTCGACGATCTTATAGACGGCAGGATGATATGCGGAGCCGGAGGCGGAGGTTTTCTTCAGATGATACTGAAGAGAGGAGTACAGAGGGAGACTGTTCAGAATAGACTTAAAAGTATCTTTTCGGATACGGATATAAATGTCTGGGATTGTACTTTGGTCTGATATTTATTGTGAACAGCTATTGTAAATGATACAATTAATGGGACGTTTTTAAACAGATCAGTCAGACAGGAGGTTACAGATATGAAGAGAATAGGTATGCTTACAAGTGGCGGCGACTGTCAGGCACTTAATGCAGCCATGAGAGGAGTTGTCAAGACATTCATAAACAGTGGGGAGGAAGTGGAGATCTTTGGTTTCCTTGCAGGATACAAAGGCCTCATATACAGCAACTTTCAGATGCTGACAGGTAAGGATTTTTCAGGTATCCTGACCAAGGGCGGTACGATCCTCGGATCATCCAGGACACCGTTTAAGACCATCACCGAGCCTGATGAAAACGGTGTGGACAAGATAGAGGCCATGAAGCACACATATCACAAGCTGGGCCTTGACTGTCTCGTGATCCTCGGCGGCAACGGTACTCACAAGACTGCAAACCTCCTCCGTACAGAGGGACTCAACATAGTCACACTGCCAAAGACGATAGATAACGATCTCTGGGGTACTGATATGACATTCGGTTTCCAGAGCGCCGTTGATATAGCCACAAATGTGATCGACTGTATCCATACCACGGCCGATTCCCACAGGCGTGTGTTTATAGTAGAAGTAATGGGACACAAGGCGGGATGGCTCACCCTTAATGCCGGCATGGCATCGGGAGCAGATATCATCCTTATCCCTGAGATCCCCTATGACATAAAGAAAGTAGTAAAGGCTATCAAAAAGCGTCAGGAGAGAGGCTCAGGCTTTACCATCCTCGCTGTGGCAGAGGGTGCTATCTCCAAGGAAGATGCGGCTCTCTCCAAAAAAGAGTACAAGAAAAAGCTTGAGAAGAGAACACACCCCAGTGTTTCTTACGAAATTGCAGAAGCTATCCAGGCAGAGATAGGCATGGAAGTAAGAGTAACAGTTCCGGGTCATATGCAGCGAGGCGGATCACCCTGCCCATACGACAGAGTATTTGCTTCAAGACTCGGATCCGAGGCCGGCAAGCTGGTGCTTAAGGGCGAGTACGGATTTATGGTCGGATATAAAAACCGTGAGATCGTAAAGGTACCCCTTGAGGATGTAGCCGGTAAATTAAAGACGGTTGATCCCGATGCTACTATTGTTAAGGAAGCCAAGATGCTCGGAATCTGCTTCGGAGACTGATATTTTAAATGAGTTATACAGCGTTATACAGAAAATTCCGTCCCCAGACCTTTGATGATGTAAAAGGTCAGGACCATATAGTGACGACGTTAAAAAATCAGGTGGCGTCAGGCAGGACTTCCCATGCGTACCTTTT
>CAMUZQ010000132.1 GCA_947165275.1 uncultured Lachnospiraceae bacterium
TCCTGCGATCTCTATTTCATTGCCGCCAACGATAAAGCCAACATCCCCGCATCGTGCACAGAGAAGGTGTTTTGCAGCTGCCAGAGTTTCTGTACCGTTAAAGTCTTTGATGAGGACCTGGTTTCTATAATCGTTCAGTAACGACTCAGCCTCTTTATTATCGTCGAATGCCATGTCATATGTGTCGACAGGATAAAGGACCGAATCGTCATCACGGAAACGTTTATGCCAGTTTATATCATGCAGATCATCCAGAAAGACCGCAAAGACATGGCCAAAGAAACGCACAGCCAAAACATCAGTAGTATGAGTTTCTTTTTCGGCTTTTGTTTCATCGTAAAGCTGCACATCACAGAACTCCAGCTGAAGCATATCGTCACCCACATGCCAGCACCACCATGATCCTACATCCGATATGGCGTCCGCCAGTATGTTGAGCGTCTCTCTGCTGGTGATACCTTTATGGGTATCGAGCTTTGGACCGTTATAAAACACATCTGAGACAGGAAGTCTGTTTGTATATCCTGATTCAATATCATCATGCTCCTCTACAGAAACGATATCAGCTTCCTCATGATCATGTGCACGATAGTTATCGCGCAGTTTTATTGCCAGATCAGCATATTCAGGCTTGTAAAAAATCAACGTCTTCTTCATAGATCCTCCCAAGCAGGAATTGTTGTCATGGTATAAAACATATCTGCAGCTCCTGCTATAATAACTCTATGCGACAAACTTTGATTCACGAGCTCATAGATTTCTTTAATCATACCACAAGGTATTAGCGACACAAGTAACCGCTTGCCCAGAACTTTTTAGCATTTGCTCAATAAAAGGGCTCGCTAAAATCGCAAGCCCTGATATAAGTATATCGTATTCTGTTTTCCTTTTGCTGCTGATTTCAGAGGCTGGCTCCTTGTCAGTACCAGTCGTGTTTCTCATTCCGATCCAAAGCACGGATCGCCGCCATTTCCTCATCTGACAGTTCAAAGCCGAACAGATCGAGATTTTCTTTGATGTGCTCCGGATTGGAAGAGCCGGGAATCACTACGACACCCCGCTGCAGATCCCACCGGAGGATCACCTGGGCAGGCGATACGCCATGGGCTTCCGCGATAGACCTGATCGTCTCATCGCCAAGAAGCTCTGCCGTATGCCCCCTGCCGCACAGGCCGTCATCGAAAAAAGCATAGTGAACAGGGCAATCAGGCCTATTAATCTCCTCATATTGCCTCTCTGCATACTGCCTTCAGCAAAAATGCCATGTTATGGCCCAGATTGCACATATTGGCCATCGCTTCCGCATCATTTAGAACGTCACCGGGAAGCTGTCCATAGCCCATGTTCCAATAGGTCGAGCCGCAAACGAACATTTCGTGATTCAGGAAGAACTCACGAAATACAGTTCGTATCATCAGATCTGTATTTCCGCCTTTTCTTGCACTGCCATTGATCCCGATCACCTTCATAATCCGACCCCTGCTTTACCCAAGCTTTTCCGAAAAATCTGCAAGTACTTCGGAGATTCTGATCTGCTGCGGACATACCTGCTCACAGCTGCGGCACTGAAGACATGCCTGCGGCCGCTTATCCTCCGGCAGCGCGGAAATCGCCATCGGCGCAATGAACCCGCCGCCGGTGTAAACATGTTCGTTATAAAGAGCGATGAGCTGCGGGATATCCAGACCCTGTGGGCAGTGGCTCACACAATAATGACAGGCAGTGCAGGGGACCGTCCCCACGGAGAGCATCCTGTCCGCAACGCGCATAAGCGTTTTCATCTCCGTATCGCCCAGTTTCCTGTCGATTTCAAATGTCTTTAAATTCTTTTCCAGCTGCTCCTGATTGGACATGCCGGAGAGTATCACCGTAACAGAGGGAATGCTCTGGAGGAAGCGGAATGCCCAGGCCGGGATCTCCTCATCCGGACGAAGAGCTTTCAGTTCTGCTTCATATTCCGGCTTAAGGCCGGCCAGCTTTCCTCCTCGAAGAGGCTCCATGACCCATACCGGGATACTCCACTCATCAAGAAGCGACACTTTTTCCCTGCCGTTCTGGAAAGTCCAATCCAGGTAATTAAGCTGCAGCTGGCAGAACTCCATATTCTTTCCATAGGCATCAAGAAAGCGCTTCAGAACATCCTCGTTTCCGTGGCAGGAAAAGCCCAGATGCCGGATCCGCCCGTTTTTCTTCTGTTCCATCAGGTAGCTGTAGATACCGTATTTCTCATCATTGAGATATGCATCGATGTTCATCTCGCAGACATTATGGAAGAGATAAAAGTCAAAGTATTCTACCTGCAGCTTTTCCAGCTGCTCTTCGAAAATCTCCTTTACCTTGCCCCAGTTTGAGGGATCGTATCCGGGGAACTTGGTCGCGACATAAAACTGATCTCTCGGGTAGTTCTTCAGCGCCTTACCCATGACGGTTTCAGAGTTCTCGCCGTGATACCCCCAGGCTGTATCATAATAATTGATCCCTGCTGCCATTGCGGTGTCCACCATACGGAATGCAGCCGCCTCATCGATCCTGCTGTCATCACCGTCGATCACCGGAAGTCGCATTGCTCCAAAGCCAAGAGCAGACAGCTTCATGTCCTGAAAATCTCTGTAGATCATATCAAATCCTAACCTTTCTTTACTTCATCTGTTTTTCCTGATTCCTGATCAGGAAGTCCATGCGGTCTACTTTTCTCTGGCTCTCGTGCATCTCATCGATCAGCACACAGCGCTGAACTTTCATCTGGTGCAATACCTCGTCGTAGCTGCCGGCCTCATAGAGAGCACCGATTCTCTTTGCTGTTTCCTTACTGCATCCGGCCTCGGAAAGTCCCTGTATCAGCCGTTCCTTTACGTTCATCGCTGCAGAATCCTTTCTGAATTCTCTTATACGGTCTGCCGAAGGATTTGTAGTTTTTTCCATCCGGCAAGGCTATCATAACAGCTTGCAAAGCGATGCGCTAATAATTATAATTTATTTCATGATATTCCAGTTAAGAATATCATAAATAACAAATACAAGAGGAGCTTTTCCGATGGAGATCCGTACTTTACGTTATTTTCTGGCGGTCGCCAGAGAGGAAAACATGACCAGAGCTGCCGAGATCCTGCACGTCACACAGCCGACTCTTTCCAAAGCATTGAAATCTCTGGAAGATGAGCTTGGGAAAAAGCTGTTTATCCGTCATAGTTTCAACATCCGGCTGACAGAAGAGGGGATAC
The DNA here is from genome assembly GCA_947165275.1 of uncultured Lachnospiraceae bacterium. GTDB lineage: Bacteria > Bacillota > Clostridia > Lachnospirales > Lachnospiraceae > NK4A144. Next base: position 3,222 of record CAMUZQ010000132.1, read on the forward strand.
TGCTCCGGAACCGGGCGGAAGACCTCATCAGCATGGCAGACAAAATAGAGCGGGAATTCATTTCCCTCGATGACATCAGCGGCGGAGAACTGTATCTGGGCCTTGCGGAGTCTTACCAGATCAGGTATCTGGCCCGTGTGATCAGGGATTTTAAGACCCGTTATCCGAACCTGCATTACCACATCACCAGCGGCGATACCGAACAGATCGCGGACAAGCTGGATAAGGGACTTTTGGATTTTCTGGTGCTGGCGGAGCTTCCGGACAGCCGGAGATATGAGTATCTGGCATTTCCGGAAAAGGATGTATGGGGGCTGGTGATCCCGGAAAGAGATCCTCTGTCAGAAAAGGATGTGATCCGGGCGGACACCCTGAAAGGCCTGCCTTTATTCTGTTCCGAGCAGGCCTGGAACGGAGACATTAAAAAGTGGGCTGGGAGTTCTTTTTCGAAAATGAAGCTGGAGGGGTCTTTACGGCTTTGCCGTAACGGATCTGTTTTTGCCCGGGAAGGACTCGGATATTTACTGACTTTTCGTCATCTGATCGATACATCCAAAGGGAGCGGGCTCGCGTTCCGGCCCCTGGATCCGCCGCTGGAGACCTCGCTCTATATTGCATGGAATCGCTATCAGGCCTTTACACCGATCGCGGAACGCTTTCTGAAGCAGCTGAAAGAATCCTTCTTCAACGCCGGATAGGGAGCCTGATATTATGCATACACCGTCAGGGCTTCCTGAAATGTTTTACCGCTGGCAACAGCCTGATTTTTCAATCTGCCCTTTACAGATGTTGCACTTATCATATGAGAACCTCCAGATATTGTCTCATCGTCTTACCGCATTTCATCAGTTCTGCATATTTCAGAAGCCGGTTCAGATTCCGGTCTTTCCTCTGCAGATAGGTCACGAGTATTTCCTTGGTTTCTTCAATACCGACCTTTTCTCTATAAAACACGATATCCACGACGGTCTTTTCCATATCATAGATCTGGAATTCATTCTTGCCCTCCTTGACTGTTGTAACACCCAGTTCATGCCTGTCATCGGTATAATGATGGACATTCATCTGCGGCCAGGCAGGCTGCGTTGATATTTTTGCTTTCCTCGGTATAGCTACATCAACAGC
>CAMUZQ010000133.1 GCA_947165275.1 uncultured Lachnospiraceae bacterium
TCACATTTCCGCTTGAATCGACCCTTGCTATGGACGAATTGCTGCTGCTCCAGGTTATTGTCTTGTTGGTTGCATTTACCGGAGCTGCGGTGGCAGTAAGTTTATTTGACTGGCCGACAGTAAGTGAAAGGGAGTTCTTGTTCAAGGTGATCCCTGTCACAGGCACATTCTGCCCCGTCTCCTTATACTGAGGATAGAGGTTTGCCTCAAGGTTAAGATAATACGCCCCCCCGCTGTAGGTGATGTTCAGTATATCCGACGTGATCTGAGTGGCTTTATTCCTTCCGGCAGCATCCCAGGACCAGTAACTGAAAGCCTTGGGTGCATGTGTTTTATTATATTCTGTTGTAAAGTTGTTCGGATTATATTCGCTGTCAGCAGCATTGGGGAGGGTATATGGCAGCTTTGAAGCACCAACCTGGGATTTGATGCTCCTGCAGGTAAAGGTATCATATCCGTTCAGATTTGCGTTCGGGACATAGTACATTATGAACAGGTACATCTCCGTCCACTTCGGATAAAGCACAAGATCCTTGCATACTGTCGGATGCCAGCTTATAGCGCTGCCGGATAATGACGCATTCTCATACCATGCACTGACATAGTAGCCCGATGTCCTCATGGCATTGAAGAGGCCATCGTTCCCGCTGTCACCGGGATAGAAGACATCCTTCATTCCGTTTTGTAAAGTGTCTGACGGAAGGTTCATGTAGGTGACATGATAGGGCTCTACGGTGACCGAGCGCCAGACATACCTCTTTCCGCCATCCGTACTGTATTCCCCCTTGATCCGGGCAGAGCCTTTGCAGGGGCCCATGGTCACCAGGCCTTTATTATCTACTGTCGCAACCCTCTCATCCGAGCTGGTCCAGGTGAGCCTTGTCTCATCGGTCACGATGGAGTCATCCGTGAGCTCCAGCTGTATGGTCTCCTTCCAGTGTGCCGAAGCAGGCCCGTCCTTAAGGGCTATACCGGATGAAGATCCGTTGTAATCATCGGTATAGAGGTTCATGCGGGCATCATTTGGATAGACATATGTACCGTCTCCGATCCTAAAGCCCCTGTCACATACCCCCGTATAGTACAGGTCACCGAAGCCTCCCCTGGTCCCTGTATCCTCAGCTACGATTATGACTGATCCACCGTCATCCGCGGTATAAGTGATGGCAACCTCGACATCCGAATCGTCTATGATATCCAGTCCTTCGGAAAATTCCGCCGTATGGAAGCCGGCATATGTCGTCCTACAGGTCGTATGTATTGAATCTCCCGTTTCCTTGTCAGTGACCGTCACATCCGCCATCACATTGGCCGTCCCTATCTCAAAGCTCACTGCCCTGATGGTCTCTCCGGCATCCACATCATATGTCTGTCTGACCGTATCACCGCTTCTTGCATGATATACAGCGTCCCATACGGGCTGGCCGTCATAAGCATAGCAGTGGTCATACATATCCTCACTCAGGACGGCATCGACCGCTACCACGCACTCGCTGTTTTGGAAGCCAGAGTCCTCATAGGAGAGCCAGAAGTATCCGCTGTGTCCGATGCCGTTCTGGCCCCAACTGTTTCGTACGAGCCATGCGCCGTCTGAGGACGGCCTTTTTGATGCGTTGAAATTTTCCTTTGGAAAATCGTCATCCCAGCCGACGAGCATCACGGCATGGTTGGAATAAGTTTTGCCGGTGCTGTAATATGCGCTGTTGTCGCTGTTGAATTCATTTGGGCCGTTCGTTTCATAGTATGATGCGGCTACGCCTCCGTGCTCCATTATCGCACTCTTTATATTGTCAGTATCGGACGGAGAGATCTCATCTGCGTTCTTTATCTGCACATGGTTCATGTTCACGGCACTGTCCGGGCCGGGATCATAGTCATAGCCCTGGGAATACCTTACGCTGCTCTCCTGGACTGCTCCCACGTAGTTTGAGATATATCTGTACGCCTGTACTGCATTTCCGCCATTGTCCAGATATCCTACGTCTGATGACCTGAACTCTACAGTATCCGTATGACAGCCTTTCCCGTCATCATAATCATGGCTTGTATAGTAGGCGAGATGCAGCTCTGAGAGATCCACATCCGTACCCTCTGTTCCGTCATGTATAAGATCAGCCTCTACAGCTCCCATCAGGGAAAATGCCCAACAGGTGCCGTAAGGGCTCTGCCTGCGTACTGCCGGGAGCATTCCTTCGTCATATGTGCTGTAGCTGGAGGGAAGACCTGATTTTCTCAAAAATCCTTGTCTTGAGCCGGCCAGCGGTACATCGTATTCCAGATTTTCTCTGAGGTATCCTGAAACCGGTCCGGTTTTCTCTTCCGTGAACCTTACCGTTACCGTCGGAAGTTCAAGGTCCGTTGCTAGTTTATATTCTTCCATATCCGGTACGAAGATATATTCATCAAGGTTTTCGTTGTAATCGTCCCTGCAGACCCATTTGGCCTCAATCTCTTCTTTTTCATCACCGCGATGAATCGTGATCTTCTCGGGGAAGTCTTCAAAAAGGATCTCAAGGCTTGTCTTGTAGTCCAGAGTCAGTTCGCTCTGCTCCGGGGGATCTATCGCAGTAATCGTGTCGGGATCAACTGAATCCTGAGATACAGATGTACCGTCTTTGTCATCACCGCGATGAATCGTGATCTTCTCGGGGAAGTCTTCAAAAAGGGTCTCAAGGCTTGTCTTGTAGTCCAGAGTCAGTTCGCTCTGCTCCGGGGGATCTATCGCAGTAATCGTGTCGGGATCAACTGAATCCTGAGATACAGATGTACCGTCTTTGCCTTCTGCTTCTCCCGAGGAGTTGCCGGAATCCGATCCGCTGCTGTCGTCAGTTCCATCCGTTGCTCCTGTATTGACCTTGGCCGTACCCGATTCGTCGGATCCTGCAGCATCCGGCTCGGATGTCTCTGAGCCGTCGGCTGCTTTCCTGCCGGAGCCGGTGTCACTGCCTTCATTTGCACCTACATCCGATGGATCTGCAACGGCATCACTATCCGGATTTCCGGCTGCTGTACCGTCGATGTTTTCTGTCCCGTCATCATGAGGATCGGTCTCTCCATCATCTCCTGTTTCATCAGAGGGAGCATCCGCTCCGTTCGCACCCGCAGATTTAAGCAGTGCGAGATCCTGATCTTCATTATTCTGATTGTCATCTGTGATATCTTCGGATGAGATTTCATCCGCATAGACAAAGCTTACCGGAGCTGCAACGCCACCAACAAGCAAAGAAAAAGCGATAAATAAGGCAAATAGCGGTCTGGTCTTCCTCATAAACCAACACCTCCGGCATTTCGCCACTGATTTCCCCTCACAATCTGTCTTTCATAATCAGAATATCATATTTATCGGCATAATCGTGCTTTTTTTTAAGTACAAAGCTTTATGTAACAAACAATTCTTTTGGCCTTGTGATGTAGATACATGGGAAACTTTTTTACACAGGGGTTCAATGATGTTGCACTTGAAAAAAAGGACATTTTATCGTTAAATATGGCCAATTTTGAAGGACAGATTGTGAATATACTTCAGTCAGACAGGATACACCGGAATGGTACTATGACGTATTTGGCAAACCGGTGACATGTATGGATGTGGGAAAGAACTTTGAGATGCATCGAATCAGTGTAAAGTATAAATATCTTAAGACAACAGCATATTTATATTTGGCGATAACCATTATAATCTTCAATTTCGGATGGATGAAGTCAGGATACAGTATTATTCTTTCAGCAATGCTGTGCATAGGTCTAGTACACCGAATAATAATTAACTGGCACATTCGCTTGTCTGATTGCCCATATGCTACTTCATCCTCAATCGGCAATGCTTGCTATGTAAGCAATTTTGTCATGGTGCTATCGGCAAGCAAGGCAAGCAATATGTAAGTTTATTTTCGTACAGATCCTTAGAAGGTCACTTATTTTCTGATCTGTGATGAGCCTCCCTGCTTTTTTTATCACTGCTGATTCCGTAGGATCAAGCTCCTTCAGATCATCAGGGCGTATCACCTTTTCGCCGTCATACATGAAATAATTGAAAGCATCTGCAAATATCTCAGGCTGCGCAAGATACAGCTTCGCTATAGCATCCTTCTTTCCCATCATCCCTCCTTTGATTTTTATCGCAGGAGGCTTCGTTATGCTCCTGCTATTTCTTAATAAATTGAAAAACAGCATGAGCATTATCCTTGAATGGATGATCTTTTTCGTTCATGCCTCAGGGCGATCTGCCCTTGATCTGATATGAATTATACTAAAATGCGGTTTTTTATTGCAAACG
>CAMUZQ010000134.1 GCA_947165275.1 uncultured Lachnospiraceae bacterium
GAACGGAATCTGGAAATTCAGATGGTTCAAGGCTGTGGATGAGGCCTGCGCGGATTTCTATGAAATAAAGCATGACTGTCATGCATGGGATGATATTACTGTCCCTTCCTGTATGGAAATGCAGGGCTATGGACAGATATCCTATGTGAATACCCAGTATCCCTGGGAGGGTCATGAGGAGGTGGAGCCCGGGGATATACCTCATGGCTGTAATCCTGTAGGTGAATATGTGAAATATTTCAGGCTTCCGGAAGGGTTTAAGGGACAGCCTGTATGTATAAGGTTTGACGGAGTCGAGTCAGGCATGGCTCTTTGGCTGAACGGCCATTACATAGGTTACTCGGAGGATTCTTTTACACCATCCGAATTTGATCTGACCGAATTTATCGATCCCGATGGAGAGAATAAGCTTTCTGCTGCAGTTTTCAGATTTACGTCCGGGTCGTGGCTTGAGGACCAGGATTTCTTTCGCTTTTCCGGAATATTCAGAAATGTAACCCTCTATACCATACCGCAGATACATGTGGAGGATATGGCGGTAAAGACCATCCTTGACAGTGAATATAAGGATGCCGTACTGCATATCGCCCTGCACCTTACGGGAAAGGCAGTGATCAGATATGAATTAAATGCCCCCGGGGGCGGCAATCTGATCAAAGCGCAGAAAAAAGCCGGACAGGATACGATAATAGAGCATAAGGTAAAGGATCCTCGCAAATGGTCTGCAGAAAAGCCCTGTCTTTATGATCTGATCCTGAGGATCTATGATCATGAGGACAGACTTCTGGAGATAGTACATCAGAAGGTGGGCTTCAGAAGCTTCGAGATAAAGGGCGGTAAAATGCTCATTAACGGCAGACGCATAATCTTCAGGGGAGTGAACCGTCACGAATTCTCCGATACTGAGGGAAGAGCCATAGGTGAGCATGAGATCAATAAGGATCTCATAAATATGAAAAGGAATAATATCAATGCGGTCAGGACCTCGCATTATCCGAACCAGACCCATTTTTATGATATGTGTGACAGGCTGGGGCTCTATGTGATAGATGAGACCAACCTTGAGACCCACGGTACGTGGGAGCCAGTACAAAGAGGCCTGAAGCCGAAGGAGTATGCAGTGCCCGGGGACAGGGCGGATTATCTGGATAATGTACTTGACAGGGGACACAATATGTATATGAGGGATAAAAACCATCCCTCTGTGCTCATATGGTCTCTGGGAAACGAGTCCTACGGAGGCAGTGTCATGAAGCAGCTGCATGATGCATTCAAAGGATGGGACGATACAAGACCCGTACATTATGAAGGCGTCATAAATGACATGAGATATCCTGACACCACCGATATCGCTTCAAATATGTACTGGAGAGTGGCAGATATCAGAAAATACCTCAAGGAAAACAGGAGGATGCCTCTTATAAGCTGTGAATACATGCATTCCATGGGAAATTCCTGCGGAGGTATGAGTCTGTATACGGATCTCGCCGACGAGGAGCCTCTGTACCAGGGAGGATTCATATGGGATTATATCGATCAGGCCATAAGGACAAAGGATCGTTACGGCAGGGAATATGAGGGCTATGGCGGAGATTTCCATGACAGACCCAATGACGGGAACTTTTCGGGGAACGGCATAGTCTTTGCAAAGGACAGGCGTCCCGGTCCCAAGATGCAGGATGTGAAATACAATTACAGACCTCTGAAGATCATGGCTGACAGCAGGGGGATCACGATACAGAACAGGAATCTGTTTACAGATGCTTCAGAGTATGCCTGTATCATAAGCATTGCCGTAAACGGGATGGAGGAGAAGAGGTACCGCGCGGACTTTCCGGTTGAGCCTCAGACGACGAAGACCTTCAGCTGGCCTGTGAAGCTTCCCGAAGCGGACAGGGCGGAATATGTCATAACCGTCTCCTTCATGCTAGCAGAAGATGCGGTATATGCGGATGCCGGACATGAGGTTGCATGGGGGCAGTATGTTTACGGAAGGATGAGCGGGCCTGTACATCCCCGCGGAGGGCTCAGAGTGGTACGCGGGATGAACGGAACCGGGGTTTACGGCGACGGCTTCAGCGTGATGTTTTCAGATCTCCAGGGAGGTCTCATATCTTATATCCGTGGAGGGCATGAGCTGATAGAGAAGGTGCCAAGACCCAATTTCTGGAGAGCAATGACGGACAATGATATCGCAAATCTTCAGTTTGCCCGTTCGGCACAATGGAAAACCGCATCGGAATTTGCCACTGTGAAGTATTACAGCAGAGGGGTAAAGAGAGAAGCAGCCCGGGTCATTGAGCACAGGAATTCTGTCGAGGTCATATTCTGCTATCATCTGTGCACCTCGCCTGAAAAGACTGTGAGCGTGGGATATACGGTATATGCTGACGGATGGACAGATGTGGATATGGTGATGCAAAGATCAGACGACGTGGGGGAGCTTCCGGAGTTTTCAATGATGTTTACCCTGGATGCGGACTATAATACCCTCTGCTGGTACGGAAGGGGACCTGAGGAGACCTATGCCGACAGGGAGTGCGGTAAGCTCGGAATCCATTACGGCGATGTGGATGATATGCTGGCACCTTATTTAAGACCGCAGGAATCCGGTGCCCATACGGGAGTTAGGGCTGCCATGATAACAAATGAACAGGGTCACGGACTCAGCATCACGGGACAGGATCTTATGATATCTGCTCTGCCGTACCGGCCCTCTGAGATAGAGAATGCTGATCATCATTTTGACCTTCCGGAAAGACACTATACCTACGTAAGGGCAGGGATAGGCCAGATGGGGGTTTCCGGGGATGATACCTGGGGCGCGAGGACACTTCCCCAATACATGATAAAGAATAACAAAACGCTTAAGCTTCATTTCTCCTTTCAGGGAATCTGATAAGTGAAAAAAAAGACCTTTTTATGGAAGAACAGCATAAGGGGACAGCTTGCAGTGGTATTCATACTGCTTCTCGTGGCTGTAGTGGCTTCGATCGTACTTATGAATACTGCCTTCCTTCAGCGGTACTATATCTCAAACAAAAAACTGAAGATCGCGAATGCCTATGAAACGATAGATAAGCTTTCGGAAATATCCGGCGCCGGCTCAAATGAGTTTAACGAGGGCGTGGACAGGCTTGCTTCCGAAAGCAGCATCATAGTGGTCATAGCCGACTCCGGCATGAATATACTCTATACCACGGAGCGTGAGTCATCTATGATAACCTCCAGACTTTTATGGAAGATAATCTCCGGAGATCCGAGTCATGAACCCGGAAATGACACCTCCCAGGAATCCGAACAGCAGGAAAAAAAACCGAGGCATGAAAATGATACGGTCCTGAGCTCCACTGATGCATACCGTATAACCATGAGCACCGATCCGGCGATGAAAACGGATTTCATCGAGCTCTGGGGCTATATGACGAGCGGTGATCTTATATTCATAAGAACACCCCTGGAGAGCATAAGGGAGAGCGCGGCTATATCAACAAGGTTCATGCTCTATATCGGTGTGCTGATCGCTCTTGTCGGGACGATCGTCATGTGGTTTGTGACTAAAATGATAACGGAACCCATACTGGAGCTTACGGAGATTTCCGACAGGATGGCTCATCTGGATTTTGATGCAAGATATGAAAGCGGCGGGAGTAATGAGATAGGGGAGCTGGGGAGGCATATGAATGAAATGTCCGCGCAGCTTGAAAGGTCTGTTTCGGAGCTTAAAACAGCCAATAACGAGCTTCAGAAGGATATAGAAAAGAGAGAGAAGATAGAGCTTATGCGCAGTGAGTTCATCTCCAATGTTTCTCATGAGCTGAAGACTCCAATAGCCCTGGTTTCGGGTTATGCCGAGGGCTTAAGGGACGGTATCGCCGATGACCCGGAGAGCAGGAATGAGTATCTGGATGTCATAATCGATGAGTCGGAAAAAATGGGGAATCTGGTAGCCAATCTTCTGGAGCTGAATAATCTTGAATTCGGAAATGAACCCTCCGACATGAAGAGATTTGACCTTGCAGCCCTTATTTCCGGTATAATCTCAGGCACGGAGATACTTGCAAGGGAATCAGGCGCCGATATAGTATTTGAGGCACGGGAGCCTGTCTATGTCTGGAGTGATGAGATCAAGACCGAAACGGTATTTACTAATTTTCTGACCAATGATAAAGAAATATTTCTATCCCCTACCCTATCACTGTATTGATATCGTTGTTCTT
>CAMUZQ010000135.1 GCA_947165275.1 uncultured Lachnospiraceae bacterium
ACTGTTTATGCAGTCTGCGAGACTTTTTTCATCAAAACACTGTCAAAGACAGGATTATATCGAACGAATGTTCGCTTGTCAACCATGAAAACTAAAATAGCCACTCAAGTTAATTATACCAAAATAAGTCAATCAGAACGGTACCAATGTCGTTAGCTGACAGTATTACTGCCGTGATATTGATGAACATCGACATGATAGAAAGAGGGTGTCACCATGCGGTGACACCCTGACACTCTTAAAGTTCTATGAAATCAATTGACTGAAGTTCTCCGTTGTAGAAATCTGCATTTTCTTCAAAGTAATCTATCGGACACTTGTAGCCAAAGTAGTAGGTATAGCCGTCTGTAAGTACGACCACACCGATTGCCTGCTTTGTATCCTCATTTGAGCCGCTCTCCCATGAGATCTTGTAGACGGGATAGGTAAGCTTGGCAGTAAGATCTGCATCCTCGACGGTCTCTTTTATCACCGCATCATTGTCGACCTGTGCGCATACTATATTTTCCGCATATGCATCCATAGCCTGACCGTCACGCTGTGAGTTCGGATAGCTCATATTTGTGATGATCGTGATGCCATCCTCGGTCATATCCTCATAAAAATATGTCCCGTCAGCATTGTCATCCTTCCTTATGTTCGTGAGCCCTGTATACCCGGGCGCTTTGATAACAAGGGTATTCCTGCCGCTGTCGCCTACGTCTGTGGCAGCGTCCGCAGCAGCATCTGTTACAGCTTCCGCGGCAGCGTCTGTCACAGCTTCTGCAGCGGCATCTGTTGCAGCTTCTGCGCCCTGATCTTCATTTGCTACCGCCTCTGCGGATGCCCCATTATCTTTTCCTGCTGCAGCTCCGCATGCGCAAAGCATTATTCCCGTAAGAGCGGTAATCAGTACCGCAATGATCAGTTTTCTCATATTGTCCTCCCGTTTATCCTTATTTATTTACAATAGAATCAAGCTCACTGAGAGTGTCCTCAGCCGTCCAGTATGCAAGCTGTGTCCCCTCTACGAATTCCCCGTCCTTAAAATCCATTACATTGAGTCCATCAGGATCGATGACTACAAAAGGAGCGTTCTTTGCATTAAAGTCTGCCAGCTGCTTTTCATACTCTTCCTGGGAGACTTCCTTCCCGTTGACTGTATAGCTGAATACCTCATCTCCTGCAGCATCCGTCTCAGGAGTATTGATCATCTCCGCTCTGAATTCTTCTTTTAATGCGCCGTCAGAAATGCTGGAATAGACATCAGTCATGCCTGCCACTGATCCTGTCTGGCGGATCAGGTTATTCTCGGAATAGCTTAATGATGCGCCATCGGAACCTGCTATCACGCTTGCAAGAAGCACGGGTTCGTCATTATGGACCGTGTATATAAAAGTATTCTCCTGATCAAACGATCCTTCTGAGCTGCTTGCCAGAAGTTCCCATACCTCATCACCATCGATCTGTGCCAGCATAAACTGATCTGCCACTCCGGCATCCGACATTTCCTTTACAAGCCCGCGGTAAGCAGTAATGTAACGTGGCTCGTCTGCAGATCCATCGTTGTCCTTCGCTTGCTCATCTACCACGGGAGCAGCTTCTTCGGAAGATGCTTCCTCTGGGGCTGCTACGGGCTCCTCAGTCTGCTTCTCCGCAGGCTCATCTGTCTGCTCCTCCACAGGCTCCTCTGCCTGTGCTTTAGCCGGCTCTTCGACCTTCGCAGCCCCACTGTCTCCCGATCCGCATCCGGCAAGTGTCAGTGAAAGTATTGAAGCAAAGGCCAATGCTGTCATTCTTTTGATCATTTTTTTTAGTTTCATTTTTCTCACTCCTGTTCTTATATGATTAATATGTTAATGATTATGCCACATAACGCCAGGATACTGAACTCAGCAATCTGTTGCTTTGCATCAGGCGGTATTGTATACTCCTTAAGTTTCTTTGTCATAAGCTATTCACTTCTCTGACGTATATTTCTTCATTTCCTCTAAAATTGCATCCTTGCTTTTCCAGTCTATCTCACTCATGAGACTGCCTTCAGTGTCACAGGTCGATTCTTTTAGCATCTCATAATATTTCTCTTCAGTCACGGTCTCTCCATTCCAGGACCATGAGCCATGCTCAAAGGGGTCCCAGCTTTCATCCTCCGCATCATCATAGCTGTCAACCGAAAACTCTCCCTGATCCTTGATCTCTGTCATACCGTCTTTTAGCTCATATATGGTGTCGGCCGGTAAACCAAATGGAGCAAAGACCATACTTTCGTGAAGAAGTCCCTTACCCTCAATATAATAGAGCATACCACGATAACCGCCTGCTCCTGCTACTCCGTCCTGAAACTCATCGTTTACTATCGGATTACCCGCCTTATTACATCCTGCTATCATATAGGGCTGTATCCCTTCATCCTCGCGCTCTCCGTCGATACAGGTCGCAAAGAGCTCCTTTACTCCATCGCCGTCAAGATCGATAAGCGCAAAGCCGTCCCATCTTTTCGGATCGCTCGCGGATACGATATCGCAGTATTTATTATATACTGTGCTTTCCTTTATCGAACCGCCGGCCGAATCTGTGCTCCCGCATCCGAACAGAACGATACTGCAAAGCAAACCAGCCACAGCAGGCATCAAAAAACTGTTTTTCATGATAATCTCCTCATTTTTTCTGATTTCCTGTTTTAGGAATGATTATAACATACATACGGATCCGCGGAACGCGGAGCACGCCCCTTGCTTCGCCGGACACGCCGACCAGCAAGCTGGTCGCCTGGTCAAATACGATTCTTGATTTTTCGATAAAAATCAAGAATCTATAGAATTTTAATTGCTAAAATAAAGTGAAGCAGATAAGATATGTAGGAAATAATGAACTGAAGGAGAAATATCGTGTATTATAAGACAGTTTTGGATATGATCGGCAATACGCCGCTCATCAGCCTCGAAGAAACTACCGGTCTGAAACTATACGCCAAGGCGGAGTTTCTCAATCCCGGAGGAAGCATCAAGGACAGGATAGCCCTGAATATGATAGAGGAGGCCGAGAAAGACGGGAGGTTAAAGCCCGGTATGACAATAATAGAACCCACATCGGGTAATACCGGTATCGGTCTCGCGCTTTGCGGCGTAAGAAAAGGCTATCGGGTGATAATCGTAATGCCTGAGAATATGAGTGATGAGCGAAAGAAGATAATCAAAGCATTGGGAGCAGAGCTTGTACTGACTGATCCTGAACTCAGCATAGGCGGTTCCGTGGACAAAGCGCTGGATATCGCATCCGGTTCAGATGAGTATTTTGTTCCGCAGCAGTTTCAGAATCGAGCTAATCCCGAAATGCATTACCGCACTACCGCTGTGGAGCTGACCGAGCAGCTGGGTAAGACGATCGATATCTATGTTTCGGGAGTTGGAAGCGGCGGCACCCTTCAGGGCGTGGCACAGTATCTTCTGGAGAAGAACCCGGATTGCAAGATCGTGGCTGTGGAGCCCAAAAATGTTTCCGCCCTTCTGGGAGATGAGCCGGGACTGCATCAGATACAGGGAATAGGCGACGGGTTTATTCCTGACATCCTGGATACGAGTATAATCACAGACATAGTTGAGGTATCAGACCAGGACGCCATTAATACCGCGCGGGAACTGGCCAGAGTGCAGGGACTCCTCGTGGGAACTTCATCCGGCGCCAATGTATGGGCAGCAAAGCATATAACCGAAAAATACGGGACAGATAAGATCATAGCCACAGTTCTCGCAGATCGGGCCGAGAGATATTTCAGCACTGCTTTGATATGAAACATCGAATCTGACGGACATAAGGGAAAATTCCCTATCTGCCCAAAATGAAACTTCAGGTGTCAATTAATATTTAGAGAAATCACATGAAACTATCCTCATACCGCATGGAAGCTGAAGTCCTTGGCAGAAAAGTAACCACTGTCATTGTATATAATCCCGAACTTGAAAGAGGCCAGCTTCAGGGAATACGTATAAATATTGATAAAACAAAATCTGATCTCATGGATCTGCAAGGCAAACTCCTGAAAAGATCAAAAGGCGTGATCACAAAAGGCAAAAAGCCTACGGTTGAAAGCGTACAAAAGGCTGTCGCAAAAATACTGAAGCACAGAGAATTCATGTCGGAGATTTTTGATTACGAAGTACTCGAAAAAATTGGGGACGGTTCCTTTTTCTCAATTCTCTTTACCTTTCGAAGAAGCCAAGCG
>CAMUZQ010000136.1 GCA_947165275.1 uncultured Lachnospiraceae bacterium
GCCTGTATTCTCTGACTCCTTTTTGATCAAGATAATTCATAGGGCGTCTCAGGGCCTTTTAGTACCATAAAAGTGTAGTTGTTAGAGAGTAATTACCTCTGACATCTGCACTTTTATGGTACTAAAACCGCCGAAACAGACAGGATATGGTTACCCCGTCCAGTCGCGCTCATCAGCGCCTGATCCACGCCCTTATGTGGTTTGGCATATCCTCTTCTTCATTGAAGCTGTATTCCATATCCCTTACCGTATTTTTGAGCATGGCCAGGGACAGCTCGTTATCCGTATCCTGTATGTCGTACCTTTCGCCTTTGTAGCTTATATCTATGGTGCACTCGCCTTCCTTCGGGGAATACTCCGCGTTTATCCTTATATAAGGCTGTTCATATACCGGCATCAGGATCTGCTGCACAAGCTCCTCTATCGCAAGACGGATGCGGTATTTCAACTCCGGCGAGACATCATTCTGCATCATATACCTGTCAAGCTCTGTACCGAATCCGATAAAGTCATAATCACGGCTCTCAATCAATGCCTCAAATACCTTGAGCCCATTGATGAAGCGTCTTGTAAGCTCCTTTTGTGGATTGTCAAATATATCATCCGGGGTTCCTTCCTCATAGATTCCGCCCTCATCCATATAGAAGACCCTGTTGGATATGGCTCTCGCAAAGTTCATTTCATGGGTAACGATCATCATGGTCTTTCCGGTTTTTGAAAGATCGCGGATGACCGCCTGCACTTCCGAGACCATCGTAGGATCCAGCGCACTCGTCGGCTCATCCAAAAGGATCACCTCCGGGTCCATCGCAAGAGTCCTTGCAATGGCGACGCGCTGCTTCTGGCCTCCTGAAAGCTCATCCGGATAGCTTAATGCCTTCTCCGCAAGACCGACCCTTCTTAAAAGCTCCATTCCTTTGTCATAAGCCTCCTGCCTGTCCTTTTTCAGGATATCCATAGGCGCAAGCATGAGATTCTCTATGACGGTCAGATGCCCGAAAAGATTAAAGGACTGAAATACCATCCCCATCTTCTGCCTGATCCTTTTTACATCCGCACCCCTTGCCGTTATCTCCTCTCCATCCACGAGGATATGGCCCGATGTAGGCTTTTCTAAGAGATTCATGCAGCGTATGAGCGTTGATTTTCCGGTTCCGGACGGCCCGATCACGGAGATCACGTCGCCGTCATTTATCGTAACGCTTACATCCTTTAGCGGTGTTACAATCTTATATTCCTTTTTCAGATTCTTTATCTCAATCATTAGCCGCACCTCCCTGTCTGATCCCTTTCAGTATGTCTTCTCTTTTTCGCTTCCTGGGATTTATCGCGATCTCTATCCTGCCTACAATATGGGTAAGCAGACCACCTAAATTGAAATAAATGATGGCGACGGCGATCAGCGGGAAGAAGGCTTCATAGGTCCTGCCCCTTACAATGTCTCCCATCTTTGTCAGATCCTGCACAGCAATGTATCCCACTATAGCGGTGGCTTTGATAAGCGAAACTACCTCCCCCTTATAGGTTGGAAGGAAATGAGGGACTGCCTGAGGAAGAATGATACGGAAGAACGAATGAATATCTCCGTAACCAAGGGATAGCGCCGCTTCCGTCTGACCCTTATCAACCGCGCCCACACCCATCTTTAACATTCCAAATACACCGGAGCCGAACACAATGGTAAATGCGATCACCGCGACTATTGTCCCGCTTATCTGCATTGAGCCGAAAATGATGTAGTAAAGAATCATCAGGAGTACTACGACAGGCATTCCCTGCACCAGCCACACAAAGAAGCCCGAAAGACCATTCGCTATCCTGTTTCCTCTGCGGCAGGCCATGAATACAAGGAATCCGAGCATTGTACCAAACAGTAAGGAAAACAGCGTAATCAGTATTGTCGTCAATATCCCCTGCAGGAACAGCTTATAACGGTCTTCTCTTATGAAGGTCTTATGAAAGCTTTCTTTAACATTCAGTTCATCCAGTGACTTGTATATTCCATCAGGTAATCCATATGATGTTGATCCCGTTTCGCCGGCCTCGTTTTCCCCAGAACGAACGATCAGCACATACAGCGCCTTCTGATATTCCACGAAGTCCATCGTCTCCTTGCGCTCATCCGTAGTCACGATAGAGCCGCACCCGATATCAGCCTTTCCCGCGCCAATGGAGGATAACACCGCCGAGAAATCCATCGGCACAAACTCCACATGCACGTCCAGTTCCTTTGCGATAAGAAGGATCGTCTCAATGTCAAGTCCAAACAGCTGCCCGTCCTGTCCCACATAGCTCATAGGCTCTAATGCGTCACAGGCAGCTACATTCACGGTTCCGTTCTTCCCCGGCCAGTCCTGCGCCGGCACAGTCTTTATGCTTTCATCCGCGCCTGTCCATTTTCTCCACAGCTCTTCCTTTGTCTCTGAAGGAATATTGTCGTATGCCTCCTGCCAGAGAGCGCACCTGTTGTCCCCCTTTGCGAAGGCAAGTCCAAAGGCGGTCTCACCGAGGCTTTCTGGAAAGACAGCCAGCTTAGGATCCTTGTTCGCCGCAAGCTCCGCCACTGCGTTATTCATAAAGCCCGCGTCCGTTTTCCCTGACTTGATCCCGAGCACCATGTCCGGCATGGTCTGATAATAGGTGAACTCCTTCACATCGGATACCTTGGAGGATATCAGCTCCTCAAAAGGCGCGCCGGTGAGCATGGAGATGGTCTTCCCGTTTAAGTCGGAAAACCGGGTGTATTCAGGCTGTCCGCTGCCCGAAGCCTGAACCTCGGAAGCTGTCGCGTTTTTAAGAACTGCCATCACCACCTGGGATGTATAATAAGATTCAGAGAAGTCCACGCTCTCTGCTCTCTCCTCCGTGATCGTAATAGCGGACGCTCCAAAATCTGTTTTGCCTGTCTGCACCGAGGGGATAATGCCATTAAAATCCATCGTCTGCACTTCCAGCCGGTAGCCATATTCTCTGCAAAATCCGGCCGCAATGGCAATATCATATCCTACTGTGCGCCCGTCCTTCATATAGGTGAATGGCTCACCGGCTCCGCTTGTCGCAAGCACGAGCGTCCCGTTATCATCCGGCAGGGCAGTATAATCGAATAGATCTTTTGCATCTTCGTCCTCTCCGAACCATATGTCCTCTGTTTGTTTTAAGCTGCCATCAGCCTTGATGTTCTTTATATAACCGCTGAATTCATCATTCAGTTTTTTCCCTGCATCCGACTTCGGAAATACAAAACCAAACCCCGACTCCTTCAGCGGGGCTTCAAAATAGGTAAGTGAATCCATATCCTGCATCATCTTGCGAAGTACCGGCAGTTCGGTAACAAATCCATCAATCTTGTCAGTCTCCAAGGCAATGGACAGATCTGCGCTTGCCGGATAATACAGGATCTCTGCATCCGGAAGCTGCTCCTTTATGAGCACATCAAAGAAAGTGCCCTGCAGTACGCCGATCCTTTTGCCGTTCAGCTCGTCCAGCGAAAGATAAACCCCATCAGAGGCATCAGCTGCCTCATTTGCAAGTACATACGCAGAAGGCATGAATATCAGGAGCAGCATAGCTATGGCTGCGATACAGACTGTCCAACAAACTGTTTTCGCCACTTTTGATCTTTTGTTCCTAATGGTTTTCTCTCCTCATTCTATTCTCTCAACCGTTATCCCTTTTATCCCGTTCTCCGTAAGGACATCCCGCATCTATGTTTCCTGCTCATATCGCCTTTTAAGCTTCTTTATACGTTCTGCCCTGCTTTTTATCCTGTTTTCATTTTTTTCTGTTATTCTTTCATTCTTTTTGCATCTCCTTTATGATCTGTTTGGGCTCACAGTCGATACCCAGGTCTCCGCCGCCTCTTCTTCCTGTTATTTATTTCCTGATCCTATGTACTTAATGCACAGCATGGTCAGATCATCAAACTGCTCCGCCTCCCTGACAAACCCGTCCACGCCGGCGCGGACATTTTTAAGTATCAGCTCAGGAGCTGCATCCGGATCCCTGTTCAATGCTTCAATCATCCGATCTGTTCCGA
>CAMUZQ010000137.1 GCA_947165275.1 uncultured Lachnospiraceae bacterium
GGGGCAATATGACGGCCCGTTTTATAATGGAGATTTTTGGTGTCTGTATATGGCCGTATGTAATAAGGAGGGAGTGTATCAGAAAAAACTGATCTCATAGCCCCTGAAAGATCTTTTTCAAAGTCAGTATGTTTTGGCCGTCACTGTATTCATAATCAATACTGTCAACCTTCTTTTTCACAAAAAAGATCCCCAGGCCGCCCTTTTTCCGCTCCGAAGCCTTCATGGTTATATCCGGATCTTTTTGATGAAGAGGATTGAAGGGAACTCCACTGTCGATAAACGAAAGTATGATCGAGTTCTCCCCGGGTAAAGGCTGCGCCTTTATGACCGTACGTCCCGGTCCCGGAGAATAAGCATAGCTTGAGATATTCACAAATATCTCCTCCGCTATGATCTTTATCTGTGCGATCTCTTTTTTGGAGCAGTTCAGCTCTTTTATCTTCTCTTCGAGAAAATCCATCAGCAAAGAAAGATTCTCGATCCTTGCCTCAATATCGAGACTATTCTGTTCCATACTGCTGTCAGATCCGTACCCCAGCTTATCCATAGACTAAGCCCCTTTTTTCCCTTAGGAGCTGTGTGAAAATTAATTATCGCACAGACCCTTACCGCCGCATCTTATGTCTGCATCATGATTCTTCTATTTCGAGAATCTCGTCAAATCCCGTTTCCTCAAAGATGTCCATTACCGATTCATTTACGTTACGTATCAGCATGCTGCCCTGCTCCTCCATGACCTGCTGGGCGCCGAGGAACTGTCTTAACCCCGCTGAAGAGGTATACTGCAGGTCCTTAAGGTCAAAGATGAGCTGCTTTACACCTTCAAGGCTTTTCTCCAGGACCGCTCCCAGATCATGGGAAGTGATCGCATCAAGCCTGCCTTCGAGCTCAATGGTCAGATTATCGCCCTCTCTGTTCTGTCTTATCTCCATTTCTTTTCCTCCAGTACTCCGGATCTGTTATGATACAGATCCATATAAAACTTTTTTACTATATAAGCGCCCGCTGCGAAGCAGTGTGACATACCGGGATAAACCATTCCCGTGCTTAAATTCATTGAGCTGCCGATACAACGGTCATGGGGAGTTACTTCTCCTTAGGCCCGGCATATCTTATGCACAGAGTAGTCGTATCATCAAACTGGTCCTCATCACCCACAAACTCAGCAATACTGTTCCGTACCCTGTCATCCAGTTCCCTCGGTCTGCTTTTGATGTCCTGATTCAAAGCCTCAAGCATGCGTTCACGTCCGAACATTTCCGTGCTGCTGTTGATAGCCTCTGTTACGCCATCGGTATAGAGATACAGCGTATCTCCGGGATTCAGCATTAATTCGTTTTCCCTGAACTTAGTACGGCTGGATGCCGCGACAGGAGGACTGTGCCGGTCCTTTTCCACCTCAAAGCTCCCGTCCTTTCTGCAAACGGTCGCATATTCATGTCCGGCATTGACATATTTTATTTGTCCGGTTGATATAGTAAGAACTCCAAGCCATATAGTAACAAACATATTGGCTACATTATCCCTCATAAGCAGATCATTAACCGATTTCATCGCGCCGGACACATCCTTCCCCAGCATCATGACCTGGCTTTGGAGAATATGCTTGGTCATTACCATGAAGAGCGCAGCTGAGATACCTTTACCCGAAACATCACCGATGATGATAGCCAGATGATCCGTATCAACAAAGAAATAGTCATAGAAATCTCCCCCTACTTCCTTCGCCGGTATCATACATGCATAAAGATCGAACTCGTCTCTCTCCGGAAACGCAGGGAATATCCTCGGCAGCATCGAAGCCTGTATTTTTCTTGCGACATTCATCTCAGAGGACATCCTTTCCTTTTCAGCGGAGATCTGCGTAACTTCACTAATATAACTCCTGAGCTGATCTGTAAGCGTCATGAAGGACTCGGCAAGGACCTCTATCTCATCCCCTGTCCGGTAGATATCATCCATCTCAAAATGTATATTATCTCCATGGATCTCCTTCACCTGCTTCGTCATGACATTGATAGGCGTGACCAGACGCTTTGAGAAAAATGAAGCTGCCAGTCCGGCTGTCACAAGAAGGACCAGCATGACTGCGATCGTAAGCAAAAAAGCATTTTCAAAGGTTTTCCCGTAGGATCGATCCGTGTAAGCATTCAGATCATCAAGCTCCTTGAGAAGATCTAGTGTTGAAGCCTCAAGATCCTGCTTTGACACGAACATCATCTGGGTCCATCCAAGAGTTTCAAGCGGAGCATAGGCTGCATAAAACTCCTCGCCGTCGATAGTAACCTCCTTGAATCCCTTCTCGAGCTTCAATGCAGAATCTAATAATCCTTTCATGGAACTATTATCCGTATCGCGTATATCCCTGGAAAGCTCATTATCCATGGCAAGCTCACCGGTTTCCCTTGGGGAAGCCACAAGCTGCCCGTCAGAGCTGACAAGGATAGAGAATCCGGACTTTCCGAACTCTATCTCCGATATCATCTTCTGGATCTTATCCAGCTTTACCGATCCTTCAAGCACTGCCCTGAGCTCTCCGTCAGCATAGACAGGAGTTCCGTAAAAAACCTCTGTAAGATTATAGAAATAGCTGTGTACTGCGGGAGAAAAATACATGTCACCTTTACGGACAGACTCTTGATACCAGGCTCTGGAGGTGGGATCGTATAAACGGATGCTGCCGTCCTCTTCAAATTTCTTATCCGACATTTTGTCCATGGCAAGGGTCTGTTTTGAAGGCAGTGAAATATAGCAGTCAAGGACATAATCATCATTATCCCGAATGCTCTCTTCCATAAGAGGACCCAGATTTGCAAGCTTCCTCATCATGGTCATGCCTTCCAGGTCATTTAAGTCATCCTCATCCGAGATCAGAAGCTGTAAAGAATAATCTCCGCCGTTTTCCCTCTTCGGACGTTCTACCGGGATCTCATTATAGTTCTCCGGATGCTCTAATACATCCTGAACCTGCCTTGCCAGCTGACGGCTGTCGTGCTTCAGTATCCCGAATTCACTATCCGATATCTCAGCTCCCTGCATAGCTGTTCTCACAAGAGCGTCCTCGACCACCTTCATCATGGACTCCTGGGAGCTCTGTTTGATCACTCCGGTCTGTGTTTCACCGGTTTCTATTGTGATCTTCCTTATCGTCCTCACCTCTATAATACCTACAAGCGCAAACGCAATAACAGAGATGACCACCAGACATATACAAAGCCTGAATATCTTACTCTGAAGTTTTCCCCTGAAGATCTTATTCTGCAGCCCCTGCATTCCGATTCATCCTCCAATGCCGATCAGTTTAATATCTACTGGCATCCCTTGCATGTGTGGGACAATTTTTTATATCACGTGTTTTACGCGTACACGTTCCCCCGGCTGCAGCATTGATCTGCTCAGAATCAAGCTCTACATCAGCGTTTTCATCAAGGAAAGCCTGAGCCTCATCAACTGTAAGCCCGATATCAATTTCCTTTGCGAGAGCAATAAGCTCGTCAGCTGTCTGGCACTTCTCAGCCTTTTCCAGCAGTTCCTTTGTTATCTCTTTTCCCTTAAATGTCATTTTCTTCACCTCACTTGTACAAACCGCTGACGTCCAGTGTACTGACACGTTCGTCTTTGAACTGGTCAGGACCCCGGATTACCAGGAAGTTTTCTTGACGCGCGGCTTATACTTGGAACATTTGCCGACCGTAGTCTTACCTCCTTCACCGCCTCCTGCCGCCTGATCTATCTGCTCTTCGTCAAGCTCAATATCAGCGTTTTCATCAAGGAAAGCCTGAGCCTCATCAACTGTAAGCTCGATATCAA
>CAMUZQ010000138.1 GCA_947165275.1 uncultured Lachnospiraceae bacterium
CGGTCTATCTCTTGTTTTCGGTTGCTTGCTTCCTTACCGTACATGAGCATTGTTTTAGCGCATGAAGCATCTCAGGTACGCCCTCGAGTACTTCATTCTCAAACAGGCCGACAGAAGCAAAGCGACGGCGGTATATCTGAAGAGCTTCTAAGGCCTGCTCCTGCGTGAGCCCGTGGAACTCCATGAAAGAGGGAATGAGCGGCGGACCTATATAGGGAGTAAGGGTATCAGGATCAGCGACTTCGATCCCGAAATGGCGGAGTGCATATTGCACGCTCTTTGTGATGCCTTCTTTAGGATTTGTCAGCGTTCCATCCAGGTC
The DNA here is from genome assembly GCA_947165275.1 of uncultured Lachnospiraceae bacterium. Classification (GTDB taxonomy): domain Bacteria; phylum Bacillota; class Clostridia; order Lachnospirales; family Lachnospiraceae; genus NK4A144. The sequence continues at coordinate 323 of CAMUZQ010000138.1, forward strand.
GAACAAAAGATATTGATACATAAACGGCTCCTTAAGACTTTTAACAAACACCATTATAAAGCACAAGGGAGAGGAAGAAAACGGAATTGTCAGAGGTATGGCTTTACCAACCCTTTCATTTGCATTTCCTGGTTTTGTACCTTAAGTATATGTAGCTTTGATGGGATTGGCACAACTATCTTTTAAAGTTCAGCGATCTGAATATTATCCAGCAGCTCAGAGGATACCATCATCCTTCTCAGATTCCGTCACTTCATCCAGCTTCTTTTTCACCATTTCCCCAAGTATCTCATCGGAAAAGTAGTTATCGATATATTCCGTTTCGTAAGGTACGATCTCGACCATACGGTCTTTCCAGTCATATCTTTCCCCGCACCCGATGAAATCACCGTCTTCGTCGATCTGCATCACAGGCATACCGTTCCCGTCAAAAACAGGGTTGCCTTTCTCGTCAAATTCCTGGCCGCAGACCGCATGCCTGTTGATGCTCCTTGCCTGTAGAAAACCGTCAATAAAGACTTCCGACCCGATATGAAGCCGCCGGAGGTCGTCGGCTGCGTTGCTCCCGTACGACCTGATCCATGGAAACTCGGGCCTGGGTTCAGGGGGAACTGAACCGGCAGGATTCCTTTCAAGGACTGCCTGGTACTGAGTATAGACAAGGCCGTCCAGGGTCCTCCTTTTCGAGGGATCGCGGCACAGGGTGCCGAAAGTCAGGAGCTGGTTGGAGACCTCCCTGTGCTTTGCCAGATACTGGATGCAGTCCGAAACAGAGTCCTGGTGACATCTTTTCTCACAGGAAAGAGGATTGATGTAAACAAGAGCCCCTGGAATCTGGTTCCTTGTGTTGCAATAGCTGCAATAGGTGGTCTTCTTGATGAGCCTCGACCTCAGCTCTCCGTAAACCTCGACAATATCGCATTCTTCCCATGTCTCGATCTCCCTGATAAGTTCTGGATCACGGGTGATGATGACCGGGTCATCGCATTTCATGTATCTGCGCCTGTCCCCGACTTCGCGTACACCGCGGGCGACGGTAATGTAGACCATGGCGTAGATATAGTGGCAGCCATTCTTAACAATCTGCGGAGGCTTGATGACGGCGCCGAGCATATAGGCAAAGCTCATCTGCGGGAGGCCATTTGTACCGTCAGGGCTGCTGCAGGAATAACCGCTGATGTACTCTATGCCATAGGGAACCATCTCAATTGCATGATCGTTCCATTCCGTCATTTTACCGCATCCGGCAGGATCGCCGTCCCCGCCGGCTTTCATGACGGGCGTTCCATCAGGGTAGAAGAGGGGTTTTCCATTCTCTTCGTATTCCTGGCCGCAGAGGGCGCGGCGCCGGATCTTCCTGACCTGCAGAAAGCAGTCCGTGAAGATCTCGCTCCCGACATGCAGGTTCTGAAGATCCATGGCGGCGTTCTTTCCATATGATTTGATCCAGAGATAGTCGGTCCTTAATTCAGGTGGGTCGGATTTGATACGGAAAATACGGTTGAGGGCGACTTGATACTGGGCATAGGCAGAACCGGTCTTGTCTTTGTGCTTCGAAGGCTCACGGCAGAGGGTGCCGAAAGTAATCATCAGGTTAGAGACATCCCTGTGATCTTCCAGGTACTGCATGCATTCGGATTCCGATTCAAGATGGCAGATCTTTTCGCAAAAGATCGGGTTGATATACATGATGACGCCGGGGATCTGGATCTTGATGCCGCAGCTCTTGCAAAAGGAGGATTTTTTGATCCGCCTTGATGCGAACACGCCCTTGATGCTGACGATATCATTAACTCCCCAGGTCTCTATTTCCCTTATGCATGCTGTGTCGCGGGTCATGATAAGTGGGACGTCGCACACCAGGCCGTCCCTGTTTGCCGCACCGCGTCCGCTGCGCACTACAGTAACGTATACCCTTGCATATATGAATTGATCTCCGCTTTTCGCCACCTGCGGGGGCTTCAGAACAGCCCCTCGCAGGAAAACCCGGTTTATCCTTGCCATATATCTGATCCTTTAGAAGTTACCTTAAAAATAGAAAACGAATCACTGTTCAGTCGAGAAATATCTCGTCCATGTCCTCCATCTCCGGCACGCAGCCGAGCTGATCGGGCAGGTGCACGTCATAGCCACGCATGACGGCAAGATGCTTCGGGATATGGTCTTCCCTGAGCACAATGCCTTTTATGTCCGGACTCACCATATCGTTCACATACACAGAACCGCTGCGGTCGTTGCGGATGCATGCCGTGACGAACAGCGGGATATCATAGATGCTGCAGAGGCTGACTAATCTCCGGAGTGCCGGCACACATTGCTCATCCCAGACTGCCTGTTTATTGAAGGTCGTAAGACTGTCGTTGCAATTGGCTGCCATATTTCTATATCCTTTCCGTGTTTTTTTAATAGTCCTCTTCCTCAAGCATCGGGAACTCCTCCTCCGGAGCACCGCTGGAAGGAAGATCGGCGCTCCCGGTTTCGCTGCTTTTATTATTGAAAGCGCCAAGGCCTTCCTTGCAGGAATTGATACTGTCCTGCGAAAGTGCTGAAGGGACTGTCTCATGAGCCTTCTTCTTTTTTCTCTTTCTTTTCTTTTTTCGCCGCATACGTTCCTGCTGACCGGCAGTCGTATCATCGACCAGAGAGGGCTCTCTTTTTTCGTTACCGTGCCCCGGAGGGGAAGCAATGCCGGTATCTATGTCCGATACTGGGTCATAAAACCATTCACGGGGGACCCATTCAGGGATATCGACCGTTGGCCGGAGGAGCCTGGGCCTGCATCTTTTAGTCCCGTTCCCCGGCTTGCATATAAGGACATCGTTATATCCTGACAGGTCGATACCTCCAAGGCGTTCACTCTCAAGGTTGATTAGGCGGCAGTCCTTAAAGTACTCCCCGCAGGGAGGAGATATGAGCGCTTCATACAGGACGCTCCTGACGAATGCCATGCGCCGCTTTTCCCTGATCATCGTGGTCAGGAACAGGATCGTCACTTCGTCATCGATCGGGATGACCTCTTTGGTGTAGGCGTGCCGGTATGTGTACCTGTACTCGCGGCATTCCGGGACAAAAATGTTCAGTTTTCTGCCGCGGACACGGTAGTAAAGTGCCAGCTTTACGAGGGCAGTGAATGCCACATCGCATTCCTTGAGGGCGAGGAGGTCCGTATGGAACGTGCTGTAAAGTTTCAGTGATAGATTAAGTGTCTTCATAATCATGCGCAGGAGACTCGTGACTTCAGTCATGAGAGGAATGCGCCTC
>CAMUZQ010000139.1 GCA_947165275.1 uncultured Lachnospiraceae bacterium
GGTTCCGGTATCGGCTCCGGCTCCGGCAGATCCTCATCTGTCAGAACAACCGGCTCGCTGAGATTCGGTGTGGGATCTGCGGTCCGCATCTCCTCTACAATATGATCAGAGCTGTCCTCTTCCACCCCGGTTATATCAATATCATTCATAGCCGAAAGCACATCAAAGGGTTCTTCGATATCTGAAGGCATGACAATATCCTGCTGGATAACAGGTACACCCGGCAGGACATCGGTTTTTATTTCTGATTCCTTATTTTCGACCGACCTCAGCAGTCTGTCTAAATATTCTTCATCAGAGCTCATTTCATTCCTCAGTCATATCTCTTATTCAGATTTCTTTTCATATTCGGATATCCAGTCCATCAGCTCGTCGATCTCGACCGGTCTGGAATAATAATACCCCTGGAAGCTTGTCACCCTGTAATGAGACTTGATATAATCCTTCATCTCAGCAGTTTCTATCCCTTCCACACAACAGAAAACCCCCAGCTTTGACGCACAGTCCGTGATGGCCTCAAAAAGACACTGTCGTGGTACATTATCTTCTATATCATCGATAAAAGACTTGTCTATCTTTATCTGATCAACCGGCAGATTGATCAGAAGTCCCAGGGCTGAATACCCTGTACCGAAATCATCAAGCGCAGTCTGTATCCCGCTGCTCTTGAAAAAGACCATATCATTTCTGAGAGATTCAATATCGATCAATCTGCATCTCTCTGTCAATTCAAGCTTCAGATTTTTTGTATCATATCCGGACTCTTCTATGATCCTCTTCAGATCAGCCTTGAAATCCTCTCTCTGAAGCTGAGGATATGCAAGATTGACATTGACTATAAAATCCGGATGGGTTTTTATTATCCTCTTTCCGTCCTCCATGGCCCTTTTGAGTATGAAACGGCCAAGCTCATAAAAGACCGTATCCTTTTCAAGCCAGGGAATAAAATCATTCGGAGGTACGATCCTGCCGCTTTCATTCCTGTATCTGACAAGCGCCTCCATGCCTATGACCTTCTCGTCCTCAGCACTGACTATGGGCTGATAGACCATGAAAAATCCTTTGCATCCTCCCAGCACATCCCTTCTGATCCTGTTAAGTGAAGCAAGATGTTCCCGGCTCCTGTTCTGCATCTCCTCATTATAGACGAGAAGCTTCATCTGATTTTCTTCCTTGGCCTGCGCCATGGCAAACTGCACACTGTTATATACTGTAGATGCATCAAGACTCATATCCTTTACAAGCATGGCTCCGCCGCAGATATTGATCTCCACATGCATCCCGTTCACATACACATCATTTTTCAGGAAATTCTTCAGGCTGTCAAACATCCCATGTATATCGCCGACGGTATGCTCCTCCTCAGCAACAACATAGACAAATTTGGTCCCTTCGGATCTGCAGAATACCCCGCTCCGCTTTTTCTCGTTGAGCCATTCCGCAACTCTCTTTAATAAACGGTTGCCCTCCTGGTATCCATAATCCGTATTAAAGCTGAAAAAATCTCTTATGCCGAATTCAGAAACCACGAAGGGTCTCTTCTCCCTCAGGTAATGATCTATGGTAGCCAGCAGATTGTTCTGTGAATAAAGACCTGTCACAGGATCGATATTATCGAGCTCCTCGAAGTTCTGTATCACTCCGGTAAAAAACACGGGGTCTCCGCTTTCAGACCTTATTACCCTGGCATGGCATCCCATGGTATGATATATGCCTTCTACATCCCTTATTCTCGTCAGATAGACCATCTTATCCGTTTCGCCGCTCTCAAGCCCCTTGACCATTTCCATGTAGGAAGCCCTGTCCTCAGGAGCGATAAGCTCTCCCCAGGTCCGTGCACCGTTTAATATATGGGTTCCCGGAAGCCCAAAATAATCCACAGCTTCCCTGGACCATCTGGATATGCCTCCGGGGATATATTCAACAAAAATAAATCCACCGCCTACGCATTCTGAAAGCACATCAAAAATCCTTTCGAGATTATTCCCAGAAGCGGCCTCGATCGCTTTTCGATAATGTGTTTTTATTTTGTTTTTTGCATCATCCATAAGCGTTTTCATAACGATTAATTGTAACAAAGTGAGCTCTAAAATACAATACTGCCTTCCTGCAGGCAGGCATACTGCAGCACTTTTTGCCCCACGTTCTTTAATTTAATCAAATAATCTATTGAAATTCCTTTGAAACAAGTTTAATATAGTATGGCAATAATCAAGATTTCATTTAGGGAGGTTATATCATGAAATCAGAGCTTACTATTCAGTATGGCGGAAACGATAATACCGAAACCGAGCTTATCGCAAAGGCAAAGGAAGCCTACAAAGAAGCCGGTAATAAAGTATCTGATATCAAAAAGCTTGATCTTTATGTACAGCCCGAAAATTCGATGGTTTACTATGTCGTGAACGACGAATTCAACGGCGAATATCAGATTTGATAACCGGAACGTTTTTCAACAAAAAAGCCGCAGCCAAAAGGCTGCGGCATCTTTTTTCTTATCCTGCTTCATCTATGAGCTTGTCTATAACACGGACCAGATTTCCGATCTCGGGCTTCGAAAGCTGGGCATTCGCTCCAAGCTGCTCACCCTTCCTCCTCATCTCCTCATTAACAAGTGAGGAGAAAATGACAACCGGAATTCCCTTTGTTGAATCATTGCTCTTGATGAGCTTTGTCAGTCTGTGTCCGTCCATAATGGGCATCTCTATATCTGTGATCACGCATCTGACCTTATCCCTGATATCTCCTTCTTCTGCCGCCTGAGAAATGTAATCCCAGGCATCCTGACCGTTGACACAGTCTATCAGGTTCACATAGCCTGCCTCCTTAAGGGAATCGGATATCAGTTTATTCAGAAGAGCCGAATCCTCAGCCATAAGTATCGGGATATTATTTCTTTCTCTCTCTCCGAGCTCCTTGATCTCATCGACATTAAGACCCGTCTCAGGTGAGATATCAGTAACGATCTTTTCGAAATCAAGGATTATCACAAGCTTGTCATCATACTTTACGATACCTGTAGATACGCCTGCGTCTGCATTATTTATGGTTGCATTCGGCTTTATGATGTCTCTCCAGGATATCCTGTGGATACCTACAACCGAATCTACATGGAAAGCAATATCCAGCTTGTTGAAATTGGTTATGATGAATAACCCCTTTGTATCCTGCGACCCTCTCTGGAGACAATTCTTAAGGTTGATCGCCGTTATCATCGTATCCCTCGGCATGAAAATACCCTCGATACTGGGATGTGCATTCGGAACCGGCGTGACCTCCTGATATGGGATGATCTCTTTGATCTTCGCCACGTTTATACCGTAGCAGTTGTCATCCAACATGAACTCGAGGATCTCGAGTTCGTTCGTGCCGTTCTCAAGAAGAATATTTGTATCCATGGACTACCCTCCAATATATAAAGAAACTAAAGGATATTATAGCATATAGTATCTGAAAATGCATCAGCAATTTCATTCCGGTATGCCTGTTCTTTTTTTCATAACGTGATAAAATAATCATAGATTCTTGTTTTTTATCGAAAAAACAAGAATCGTATTTGACCAGGTCCTTGCA
>CAMUZQ010000140.1 GCA_947165275.1 uncultured Lachnospiraceae bacterium
GGATCCTCCTGTTGATTGGGTTATTACATCCGGCCAAAGATGCAACTCAACCTTACAGGAAGATCCTTTTTTATGCAACTGTCAATGTACTATGCCGCCGGGTCAGCGGTTGAGGAATCACATAGAAAAAATGATTGACCCAAAACTTATATAAGTATGCAGGGGTCTGACCCCATGAACACAGATCATTATAAGAATTTTCACCGGGAAATTACCGGGATAGGAGGAAAAACCAATGTTAGAAACAGGCACAAAAGCAATTGATTTTACATTACCTGATCAAAACGGGGATATGCATTCATTATCTGATTATCTGGGAAAGAAAGTGATTCTGTACTTTTACCCGAGGGACAATACATCCGGATGTACAAAGCAGGCGTGCGGATTTGCTGACAGATATCCGCAGTTTAAGGAAAAAGGGGCTGTTATCCTTGGCGTGAGCAAAGACTCCGTAGCATCACATAAGCGATTTGAGGAAAATCATGGTCTCCCGTTCACTTTGCTTTCAGATACTGAGCTTAATGTCATTAAGGCTTATGATGTTTGGAAAGAAAAAAGGAATTATGGGAAAGTATCCATGGGAGTTGTCAGAACTACATATCTGATCGATGAAAAGGGGTATATAGTCAAGGCAATGGATAAAGTAAAAGCGGCTGATAATCCACAGGATATGCTTGATGCCATTTCGGGTTTTGATGCTTAACCCCATGAAAAGGAAGAAATAAGGAAAGAGCAATGGGATACCGGTGCATGATGACAGGAAGATGTTTCGCTAAAACTTAAAAGGGATGATCAGACAACCCAGATATGTTTCGGGAAGCTTAAAAGGACAAAAACGGAGATATGTGATGAACGGAAAGAAAAAACGATACATTATTATATGTGCTGTATTATCGGCTATTTTTTTAAGCGCATGCCAAACCGTGAATGTAAATGTAAACACGGCAGGTCAGGCGGCTGACGCTGCGGCAAGATCATACGAAGAAGAATATGATGCCCAGGATGCATCATACAGCTATGAAGAATACCCGCTTGAAAGAAACGGTATAAGGCTGCATCTTGACTGCATGCAGAAAAGCGGAAAGGATACAGATAAAAACATCCTTCTGATACATGGCTTAACATATTCCTCGCATGAATTTGACATAGATTATAAGGACTACAGTCTGGTAAGAAGGCTGGTCCGCGAAGGGTATGCTGTATGGCGGCTGGATATTGCCGGATTCGGGCAGTCGGAGCCTGTGGAAGACGGTTTTATGCCGGATTCGGATTATGCGGCCGAGGATATAAATGCAGCAGTTGAAGAGATCGTTAAGCTTACCGGTCAGGAGAAGATCGATGTACTGGGGTGGAGCTGGGGAACGGTTACGGTTGGCAGATTCGCGACGAAATATGATGAGCATTTAAACAGGATCGTTCTGTATGCACCGGTCCTGAACGGTATCGGAGAATATGAAGTAACTGAAGCTTTTCATTATAATACGTGGGAACATGCGGCGGATGATTTTCAGAAGGATGAGAACGGGGATCCTGACTATGAGATCACAGACCCTGTTGTCGTTGCCCTGTTCTGTTCAAACTGCTGGCATTATGACGGGGATCAGAGCCCCAACGGGGGAAGAAGGGACGTCTGTGTCGATCAGTCAGAGGAACTTATCGATCTGTCGAAGCTAACGGTCCCTACACTTATTATCTGCGGTGATAAGGATCCGTATCTTGATCTGGAACGGATAGAAGAAGCGACAGGACTTCTGCCTGAAGGGTCTAAGCTGGAAGTGATCCAGGGTGGTTCGCATGTTGTTTATGTTGAGAAGTCCTGCTATCGGGATTTTCAGGACAGGCTGGTCCGTTTCCTGAATGAGGTTGAATCGGTCGATAAGGAGCCGGTCGATATGATGCAGCCGGCCGATCCGGAGGGTGCTGTTCTTGACAGGATCAGATCGGATGGAGTCCTAAGGGTTGGTACAGCAGGTGATTATCAGCCGATGTCCTATCTGGATCCTGAAACGGATACATATGTCGGTTTTGATGCGGAATTGGCAGAGGATCTTGCAAGATCACTTGATGTGGAGCTTGAATATGTTAAGACATCATGGCCGACGCTTATGGAGGATACACTTAACGGTAAATTCGATCTTGCCGTATGCGGGATCACCATAACCGATGCCCGAAAGGAAGCCGCACTGATGTCGGAGGGATACCTTGGAAACGGAAAAACGGTTCTGTGCCGCCTTGAAGATGCGGATAAATATATTTCGCTTGACGCCATCAATGATCCCAATGTACGGGTTATGGAGAACCCCGGAGGGCTTAATGAGAAATTCGCCCGTGAGAACCTGCCTGATGCGACACTGATAATACATGATGTCAATCAGGAGATCCCGGGATTGATCGCTCAAGGAGAAGCGGATGTTATGATCACGGAGATCATGGAAGCAGGATATTATGTGGGGCAGGATGAGAGTCTGGCTGCACCCTTGATATATGAGCCATTCACAAAAGGGCAGTTAGGCGTACTTATGCCGAAGGGATCCGAAGATCTGCTTGAGTATGTAAACGGATTTCTGGAGAAAGAAAAGTCATCCGGCAGGATCGATGAGCTTTCGGAGAAATACATTTACCGGTTTATTCCTTAAGGAAATAAACTGCAGTGAAATGGGGAATATCCGACAGACGAGTAACGAAACTATGTAACGAGGGACGTGTTGATGGAGCAATCCGAAAGGGATTTATGTGGCTTATCCCTGCTAAAACCGAAAAACCAATGGAACTGAAACGAGGCGTGAAGCCAACAAAGTAATAGGGGAGCATGTGTTTATGAGCGACTTAAATGCAAAGGAATATAAGAAATTCGAAGAAATAAAGCATATTCGAGATGACGGCTCTGAATATTGGAGTGCCCGTGAATTGGCTGATGCTCTTGATTATACACAATGGAGAAATTTCAGCAAAGTAATTGACAGGGCAATGATTGCATGTGAGAACAGTGGACACAGCGTTCCGGACGATTTTGCTGAGGTCAGCAAAATCGTGGAAGCAGGGGCAACTTCAAAGCCCAAAAAGGATTATGAACTGTCCCGGTATGCTTGCTATCTTATTGTGCAGAACGGCGATCCGAGAAAAGAAGTAATAGCGCTTGGGCAGACATATTTTGCCATTCAGACCTATCGGCAGGAGGTGGCAGACCATTTTAACCAGCTTGACGAGGATAGGCGAAGGCTTGTTGTCAGAGGCGATATTAAGCAATGGAATCAGCTTTTGGCGGAGACAGCGCATGATGCAGGAGTGATCACGAACGAAGAATTCGCCATATTTCAAAATGCCGGATATATGGGACTGTACGGCGGACTGGATGTAGAGGATATTCACGCAAGAAAGGAACTTGAAGTCGGTCAGAAAATCCTTGATTATATGGGGAGTACAGAGTTAATAGCTAACC
>CAMUZQ010000141.1 GCA_947165275.1 uncultured Lachnospiraceae bacterium
CATCGTTCATCACAAATGACCACGGGATAAAGTGATCCACATCATACTTCTTCGGTACTACTACTTCATCTGTAAAGACATCCCTTCCCTAAGGCTTTTGATATTAGAACCTATACTCATTTTGCACCTCCTTATGTCTCTATCATATGGGGGAATCTGTAATTATTGTAGCGAGTACAGGTTTATATTTCAAAAAATCATTCAAGTTAAACTTGAGTTGTCCATATCCAGCTTTATGATATCTGTACAATTTCACGGGAAAGGGGAGCTTTTCCGCTCCCCTGTGGTTTGCCTATCGCATTTCCTGCAATTCCCGTTTGATGTCCGTCACCTGCCTCATGGCTTTGTCACATTGGCGCTTTGCCTCGCTGATCTTTGACTGTACGAAGATATCTGCAACAATACCATCAAAGATAAAGTCTGCAAATGTAAGAAAATCATTGATATGAATACTACTGTATCCGTTTACATCCCTCAGTTCCTTGCTGAATCTCTGTAAGGATAGCCTCGCTTCCTCTATCTCCCGTTCTGCCTTATTCATTTTTCCATGTTTCATAAGACCAGAAATCAGATCTCCGCCAAAGATGTCCACCAGTCCCCAGTTTCCCGCACTGTTAAGACACTTCCTTGCCCGACCAAGGTGATATAGCGCATCATCGGCTGCATCTATCGCTTCATTCACTTCTCTCAAATCGTATGATACAGTCATAGTTTTTATTCTCCTTAGAATATTTCAAAGCTGTTATACTGCCACCGCCATACTCATGATCCCGACTATAAGAAGTATCGGCAATGCTATCCATATGAGCCCCATCAGTGCAAATCCTATCACTATCGGCCAGAATATGAGACCGATCACACACTTCGTCAGTCCCCAGGTGGCCTTTACCAATACTTTCATAAGCTTAAAAAATACCCATATCGAAACGATACAATAAATTGTTGTCAACATCTTACCTGTCCCCCTTCTTTTCTTTATTCCTCTTATAATCCGAAGTGTTGTTGATTCCTATTTTCTGGCTATATGTCTTATTCTCGTCTACCTTGACTGCCAGCCTCGCTGTCAGGATCCTCGTTCTCACGTCCATCGGCCTGTCCTCTCTTTCATATATGCTGATATAAGCATATAATAGGGATTGGTCATAAAAAATGGCGAAAACAGCGAAATAAGAGCTCTTATTTTGCTCCGGAGGAGAAGATGGGGAAGAAATCCACTAAGGAAAACAAAAACATCTATCAGACAAGCCGCGAGGAAGCAGGCCTCACAAGGGAGAAGGCATCCGAGCTCATGGAATTTGTATCTGCTGACAGGATAGAAAAGATCGAGAGTGAGAAGTCAGCCCCGCATCCTGAAGAGATTCTTGCCATGGCTGACGCATACAAGAAGCCTGTTCTCTGCAATTACTACTGCTCCAAGGGCTGTCCTATCGGTAAAGAGTATGTTCCCGAGATCCAGGTTAAGGATCTTGCCCAGATCACGCTTGAAATGCTCGCATCTCTCAACTCTGTCGATAAGGAAAAAAACAGGCTGATCGAGATTACCTCCGACGGCGTTATCACAGAGGACGAGTACGAGGACTTCGCCATGATCCAGGACAAGCTGGAAAAGATCTCTGTGACCGCAGATGCACTGCAGCTATGGGTCCGCGAGAAGATTGCCGAAGGTAATATCGACCAGGCCAAGCTGGACAGTTATAAATCTACCCACTGACCAGATTACTCTACAATATAGTCTGAGAACAGATCTTTCAGCTCTGCCATGTATCGCGCCTCATACTTATCATCGAAGTAGCCTTTTAAGCCGTCGTACCAGTCGGCAAATTCATCATCCGGATCATAACACCCCTGAACAATGCCCGTAGCCAGATCAATGTTATCGATCATGTCATACCAAACGTATCCTTCCAACGCATCATAAAAGTCATTCGGAATATCAAGAGCCGAATACTTGATTTCTTTATCAACTGAGTTCAGGATCCCCCTAAGCTCCAGCTTACAGATCTCGCATCTTCCCTTAAATGCCTCTTCGCTCTCTTCTTCTCCTCGTGTCAAAGCATAATAGTCGATTCTGGCTGCATCAAAGAAATCAACCACCCTCTGAAATATGACTCTCACCCGTTCTTTTGTACAGTATGCCTGTGGATCTATGGTCATGTTTATAGAATTGTTCTTTTCTTCCATTTTTATCACCTCCGATTCAAGCAAATCATGATAGTCAATATTATACTGAAACAGAAACAGACTGCTCATAATTTCCATTGCTGAGGTGATACCACAGTTACGGATACTCTTCAGCGGCATTCCATCTGATACCGCCTGAGTTAATTCGCCTATGGTATTATATCCTGCTCTCTTAAGGCAGTGGTAAGCTGCTGTAGCTGTTTTCCTGTCAGGCGGACATCATATTCTTTGTTTTTCTTTGATCCGAACATAGCCTCTGCTCCTTTCTCACGATACAATCTGTCAGTTTCCAGCCTTTTGCGAGCATGCCTGTGGTTACGAACTCGCCCACTATCTGGCCATCCTCCCAGGCTTCGAGTATTCCTGTTTCAGGATTCTTTATGAATTCGATGTTCATGGTCTGCCTCTTTTCCTGTGCTACATCTCATCCGGATACCTGAATTCGTCGAAGCCGTTGATACGGTAGCCTCTGTGCTCGGGATGCCAGACGTTCTGCCTATAGTTTTCGTTGATATGCAGTTCATCAAAGCCGCCGGATTTGTAGCCGTCGTTTGCAGGAATGTCCTTTGGAGCGGTATGGAATTCGTCATAGCTGTTCTTGGAGCCGTAGTTCTGGCTTTGGCTGGCATATTCGTTGCTGTAGATGTGCAGACCGTCAGCTGTGTCGGTTACCGCAACGGATCCGTTTGCTGATCCGTTGCTTCTTATATGCAGTTCATCGTTGGAGGACGTGCTGAGCCCTTTGCGCCTTCTGTATTCCTGCTGTCTTCTGTCGATCTCTTCCCATTCGAGATCCTCCATTTGAAGACCTGCTTCCCGTCCGAGACGCTTCGTTTCTTCACTGTACTCCGGCCATGCATATGCCGGAATTGTATTAGAAAGCAAGAGAGCTGCTATTATGATCATCCCTGTCAGTTTTTTCATGCTTATCACCTCCGAAGTTCTGTATTTCCTACATTTATACATGTGTGATCTACCTTGTTTATTGTTATATTACGATTTTTCCTGTCTTTTATATTCTATCAATTTACCCATCTTCGCGTTCCCACCGCAGGGGTGGTAAACCGTAATATCCGCAGGTCATCCATATGCTGGTCCGCAATTGACAATTATGAGCAATGAGACTATCATAATCTCCGCAATAATTTTCATATTGGTCACCTCCAAAATGTACCCTGCTTAACTTAACTA
>CAMUZQ010000142.1 GCA_947165275.1 uncultured Lachnospiraceae bacterium
ATGCTGCAAGCCTCTCCTGATATGCAACATAATCAGCAAGCCTCTTCTCCTGCTCGGCTCTTGCTGCAGCTACCTCCTCGAGGGGTCCTGCAAATACAGGCACTGATGCCAGCATTGTGATTGCCAGCGTAACCAAGATAAGTGATAACTTCTTCATTGTCTTTTCTCCTCCTGAAAATTGGATTGATTTTTACAAGTGTCTATATTGTACCCCCGTGACGTTTGAAATGTCAATATTTTGTGGGAGGTAAACGTAATAAATATACATAAAATCACACATGAAAGATATCCGTCAAAACACAGTAAAAATAAGGGCTGCGGCTGATGTATTATGTCAACCGATGTAAAAATTTAAACTATTCCCATCATTTATTATCGTATTCCGTCTCGCAGTACTTGCACCTGTAGGTCGCATTTTCCGCATCAGTCAGGACGAACACCTGATCCAGCCCCTGCTCTATCGATGAGATGCATCGAGGATTCTTGCATTTGATTATATTCCTGACCTCCTTCGGAAGGGGCAGCCTTGGTTTATCGATTATCTCCCCGTCCTTGATCACATCGATCGTGGCATTATGATCCAGAAGGCTTATTATGTCGAGGTTGAAATTGTCTATAGGCGTTTCAACCTTGATCATATCCTTCTTTCCCATTTTTCTGGAAAGGGCATTCTGTATTATGGCCACGGAGCAGTCAAGCTTGTTAAGCCCCATATCATGATACAGCATCAGCCCCCGTCCGGGTCTTATATGATCGATAACGAAGCCCTCATCGATCTTGCCTACATTTAATTTGTATTTTACCTTTTCTGACATTCTGCTCAAACCTCTATCCCCAATAACATCAGTATCAATGCCATCCTTATGTACATTCCGTTCTGTACCTGGTCAAAATACCGTGCCCTTGGGTCATTGTCAACCTCCACCGATATCTCGTTCACTCTCGGGAGCGGATGAAGCACTATCATATCCTTTCCGGCAAGAGACATCTTGTTGCTGTCAAGAACATAATAATCCTTTAACCGGACATAGTCCTCTTCATTAAAGAAACGCTCTCTCTGAACCCTTGTCATATAAAGGACATCAAGCTCGGGAAGAACCGCTTCAAGTCTTGTGACCTCTGTATATGATACTCCGGGATGTGCATGAAGCTCCTCTATCATGTAATCCGGAAGCCTCAGTTCATCCGGGGAAACAAAAACAAAGCTTATGTTATCATATCTGAGAAGGGCTCTGATAAGGGAATGTACTGTCCGTCCGAACTTGAGATCCCCGCACATGCCTATCTTCATGCCGCCCAGCCTTCCCTTGATAGCCCTGATAGTCATAAGATCAGTCAGAGTCTGGGTGGGATGCTGATGTCCGCCGTCGCCTGCATTTATCACAGGGATCCTTGAAAACTGCGCGGCGACCATGGGGGCGCCCTCCTTGAAATGGCGCATGGCCGCTATATCCGCAAAGCATGACACCACCCTTATGGTATCTGCAACGCTCTCTCCCTTCGCAGCCGATGAGGAGGAAGCCTCGGAAAAGCCCATCGTCCTGCCTCCGAGACGGAGCATGGCTGCTTCAAAGGAAAGCCTTGTTCTTGTACTCGGTTCATAGAAAAGTGTGGCGAGGATCCTGCCTTCACAGACATGTGCATACTTTTCCGGATGTATGATTATATCATCCGCTGTTTCCATCAGCCGATCGAGCTCTTCCACTGTAAGGTCGAGCGGTGTCATTAGGTGACGCATTTTTACCCCCTGATCTGTCCGGTGCCTTTTATCTGATATTTATAGGATGTAAGTGCCCTGAGTCCCATAGGTCCTCTTGCATGGAGCTTCTGTGTGCTGATGCCTATCTCCGATCCGAATCCGAATTCATAGCCGTCCGTAAACCTTGTGGATGCATTCCAGTAAACACAGGCAGAATCCACTTCATTAAGGAATTTCTCGGCATTTTCCCTGTTCTCGGTGATTATCGCCTCTGAATGATGTGTAGAATACTGATTGATATGCTCTATGGCATGATCTATATTATCCACAAGCTTTACCGATATGATGGGTCCCAGATATTCTCTTGCATAATCCTCCTCAGTAGCGCCGGCTATACCGGAGACGATCTCCCGGACATCATCTGCACCTCTCATTTCGACGTTTTTGGAGGATAATCTCTCATATATGGCAGGTATGACCTTTTTTGCGATCCCCCGATGGATAACAAGGGATTCAGCGGCATTGCAGACACCGAATCTCTGTGTTTTTGCATTATCTATTATATTGACTGCCATATCCGTATCCGCGCTCTCATCCACATATATATGACAGTTTCCGACTCCGGTCTCTATAACAGGGACGGTGGCATTCTCGACAACACTCTGGATAAGCCCGGCGCCTCCTCTGGGGAAGAGCAGATCTATATATCTGTTGAGCTTCATAAATTCCGTGGCAACCTCTCTGGAGGTGTCAGTGACTATAAGGATGACATCATCCGGGAGCTTTTCCTTCTCAAGAGCATCTCTTATAAAATTAACGATTGCTTTATTGGAATTAATGGCATCCGAGCCGCCCCGGAGTATGGTGGCATTTCCCGATTTGAAGCACAGGGCGAAGGCATCTGCCGTAACATTCGGTCTGGATTCGTATATTATCCCGATAACTCCCATAGGGACTGCAACCTTATCAATATGTAGCCCGTTGGGCCGGACTATGGTCTCCAGCACCTCACCTATGGGATCCTTCAGCTCAGATACCTCAATGATACCGTCCGCCATCTGGCATATACGCTCTTCAGACAGGGTCAGCCTGTCAATAAGAGCCTCGCTTATCCCCTTCTTTCTTGCATTCGCGATATCCGTCTGATTTGCAGCCAGGATATCTGCCGTATTTTTCTTAAGAGCCTCCGCTGCAGCCCTGAGTCCGAGGTTTTTTGATGCCGGATCAAGTTTTGAAAGAAATTCAGAGGCTCTTTTAGCCCTGATGCCGAGAGATTCAAGATAATCCATGATTTCCTCCATTTGTATCACTGGATAAGCAAAAGCCAGTAATCCTGATCAGTATGTTTTGCTGCTGATTATGATTCAAGTGAGCCTGTAAGCCGGGTTATGTATCGTAATCGATGATGATGATCTATCTAGGCCATATGTTGCCATATGGCTCAAGCGATCTACCTGGAGACAGACCGGGCAGGCCTGTAGTCCCCTGTTTGATCTTGCTCCGGAT
>CAMUZQ010000143.1 GCA_947165275.1 uncultured Lachnospiraceae bacterium
GATGAAGAGCGCTGTCAGTCTGTCTCCTATGAGATCGAGCTCCATTTCATCATATTTCGTAAGGCTCCGAAGTTCTGCTATATCAAATGGTGCGAGCCTCGCCGCACATGATATGAGGATCGATTTCGAGGTCTTCCCGGCCGCCAATTTATATTTTTTATACTGTCTTACGGCGAAGTTCCCCGGTTCCTTTTCCTCTGCTTCCTTGAATAGAAGGTCTACCGCGTTCACGGCCTCTTCATCGTCCTCTTTTACCTGGCTGTGATCCAGCATGGCGATAAGGCTTTCAAACGTCCGGTCTTCTACAGTGACAAAATAATAAAGATAGCCTATATATGCTGTCAGCAGCAGTTTTTCTGCTTTTTCCCAGAAAGGATCCCCGCCTTTTCCTTCACCTTTCGTATTCTCCATCAGGACGGTGACGAGCTTCAGGATATCCTTTTCACTTTTTATATAGGCCATTGGGTTGTAATGCTGTGATTTGCTAAAATCTATCGTATTGAAGATTTTTATCTTATATGGACGGTATATCTGTTTCCCGTCTTTTTTTATGGGTTTTCCGTTCTTTCCGTATCTTGGCGCACCTCTTTGTAGCATCTTACCGCACTCAAGTAACAGTGTGCCTTTGGGATCGGTTATGATATAGGAACTGTGCATCTGCATTATTGAAGGCTTCACGTAAAACCTCGTTTTCCCGGATCCCGATCCGCCTACAACCATCACATTCTTATTCCTGCCATACTTGGGCTTTGACGGTTTGGCGAAGGTTCCCGAGATCCCGCTTGGAAAGCTGCACATCAGCCGTTCCGTGGCTGTCAGCGGTATATTATTTCTGAACACCGGATCCATGAACGGCTCTATATCTTTTTCATTCCCCCACCGGGCTGAACCGTATTCTTCACCGTTTTTATAGTTCTTCCGATGCTTCCGCCTGTACATGACCCAGGCATAAAGCCCTGCCCCCGCTATGATTCCTATTGATATATCCATAAGGTTCATGCTCGGAAGCCATGTCTGAAACGCAAGTCCCGGATTTGATACCGCCGTCATCATCTTCTGAAAAGGCTGTCCCCTCACATGCCGGTACAGCCAGGAATACCTTTGTGTGACATAGCCTGCAAAAACATATGGGATACAAGAGATCCCCTTACTTACCGTTTTATTTCCGCTGATCTTCTTTATAATCCCCGATATGTCCCTGGCTATCTCCTTACTGCCCCGGCTCATAGGGATTTCTCCATGCTGCGGTGCTTGTCCTTAATTGTCTTCGCCTTATTCAGGATATCCGCTTTTTCCTTAAAGTTTTGCAGCTTCTTGGAAAAAGGTTCCCTCTCCGCTTTCTTCATCTGCTTTTGAACAAATTCGTTGAAAGCTTTCGAGATCACATCCTGATCCCTGCCCTTGAAGAAAACCTGATAACCCGGTGGTCTCTTCGTCTTGTCCTTTGCGATGGCAAAGTCCACGTTATATTTCTTCGCTATCCGCTCAAATCCCCTGACCGCATCGGGATTAATCTCCATGGCAGTTGCTCCCTGATCCTTCTGCATCAGTTCCTTCAGCTTCAGCTTTCCATGATGCTCCGGCTGTTCCAGCCTGGAATTGAGATATGCCTGTATAACCTTCATCAGAACTTTCTCAGTCAGTTTCACCGCTCTGAAAGCCAGCACCACCACTTCCCGTGATTCTCTTTCATTTATCATGCAGCTCCTCCTTTACAAAATGTTCTATAGCAAAATGCTCGATTAGAGGCTACGGTTGCTGCTTTAAATAGCGGCAGTTCTGTCTTCTTTCATTATTTGATTTCTGATCAAGCCGTTATCTGTAAGTATGTGTTCTATAACAAAAGGCTCAACATCATTAAGCTCTGCCAGAATCTTTACATGCTTCTTGCGGCACCCGTTTCTCTTAAATCGGAAACATAACTCTCTTTCACTCATCATCATTTCATTCCACCTCGATACTATTATAAAAATCAAAGAATTCTGCTTCAGATAAAGGCTCCGCGGCAAAGTATCCCTGCAGCAGATCGCAACCATGATCTATCAGGAAATTCCATTGCCGGGCATTCTCGACACCCTCGGCTACAACCGTAAGCCCAAGCCGTTTTGCCATCCGGATAAGATCTCGTACTACCTCCTTCTCTCTCGGATCATCACATCCATGTGAAATAAGGGATTTATCCAGCTTTATGACGTCCACCTGATTCTCTATGAGGAACTTGAAATTAGCCTGTCCTGTCCCAAAATCATCTATGGCAACCCTGAATCCCGAGCCCCTTAGTCTGTATATCAGTCTCTGAAGCTCCAGCGAATCATCCTCAGCCGCGCTCTCTGTCAGCTCAACTTCAAGGTATTTATGAGGGATCTCCATATAGTTGGCTGTGCTGCACATATAATGCTCTACCGGCTCATCCGAAAGATGCCTGCGGGACAGGTTTACTGCTACCGGCAAAAGCTCTAATCTTTCCCTCTGCAGCCTTTTCAGGAACTTACATGCTTTTGTGATAATGAACCAGTCCAGTCTACGTATCGCATCAGAACTCTCCTGACGTTCTAGTACCGGTATGAATTCCCCCGGCAATACAAGTTCGTGATACTCGTTTTCTATCCTGCAGAGCGCCTCCACGCCTGCCACCTTGATACCCTTCGCTGAAAACTTTGGCTGGTAATATACCTTTACCCTGTTTTCATCTATCGCCTCCTCAACCATTTCGAGTACTTCTTTATCATTTTCTTTGTTATCCATTTCTGATCAGATCACTCCTTTCCAAATAGTGTGTCCCGATGCTGTGCTTTTGCAGGCATCCGGCAAAAATAAAAGGGACTGCCCGATGATCCGGTTTTTTCCAATCATTCACGGCAGCCCCTCTCGACTGTATTACATTTCCTATTCTGTTGTTACTCGATGATCTGTATTCCGCCGATCAGCGGCACCGGCTTCTCTTCTTCCTTTGCTGCCGAGACTATTCCCATGATCCAGCAGACCATCATGAAGG
>CAMUZQ010000144.1 GCA_947165275.1 uncultured Lachnospiraceae bacterium
GACTTGCTGCCTGGAAGAATATCAACAAGGCAGGCATCACCATGTATGTCGGAATGGCTCTTTACAGGGCAGGATCAGCTTCCACCTCCGATTCCGGCTGGGCAAGGTTTACCGATAACCTGGCAAGACAGTCTGCAAAAGCCCAGAGCCTCGGCTACACAGGCTACATACTTTACAACACCGCATCCATCATGAATCCGAATGCGGCCATGACACAGGAGCTTGCAAACCTCAAATAAGTGACGATATTTTTGGCCCTGGGGGTCGGGGTTTGTGGTCCATTTTCCCGATGATAACAAGGACGGTACAGGAGCAAAACAGGTTCCTGTACCGTTTTTTTCTGCATGGGTGCGATCAGCCGGTCAGTGCCTGCTCATCCGGACGGCACAGATCAGGTACGCGTTTATTATTGTCTGAAATGCCCCGCCGGCCTGAAGCTTGCAGTCCGGCTGCAGGTTAATGTAAAATAGTATCTATGGAAAATTTTGAGGAAGAAAAAAAGACTGAAGATCACATAGATCCCGATCTGCGTACAGAACCCGAGGATCCGAAGGAAAAGTATATCGCAGCAGCTGTGCTGGGCATATGTGCGATATGCATAGTGCTTTTTGTCCTGATCTCCGTCAATCTGATATCGAATAACCTGGCATCAGCATACAGAGGCTTCCATGCTCGTTTTTTTGACAGGATAAAAAACGAACTGCCTGAAAAGAAGCCTGATGCAGATAAAAAGCCGTTATTCAATGCTTCGGATAAGGTGCCTGCTCCCGAAGAGAATACGCCCGGCAGGGATCATGTCCTGAAGCTTGACGAAAAAAATACGGGATCTTCTGACGGGACCGGGGAAACGATCGCAGATTTCTGTGACAATGATGACATAGATAAAATGCTGGCGAATAAAAACGATCACAGGATAAATCTGACGGTATGGTATCGGGGAGCCTTCTATTCAACAGATGACAGGGAGGTCGTCCTCCCCGTGCTTGATGCTATCCAGACAGTAAGGATCGGAGAGGCTACCCTGGAGAGCTTCAGCTCCGGCGACTCATTATCCTTCAGCTTTTATGATTATGAAGATCAGAATATCATCTCCTATAATTTCTTCAAGGACATATTCAGCTGGAACAAGGACAATGGACCGGACTATTATAAGGTGGCTGACTGGGGGGATATAAAGGATATGCAATTTGAATTCAGTGACGGCAGGGTCACCCTTGCCGGCTCCTCCTCTGCTGCTTCAGAGCACGTCAGTTCCGGGACGGCCGGATATGATATTCCCGAAAATTCCCTTATTAATACAGATCATTCAAAGAAGCTCAGGGAAGATATGGAAAAAGGCATCATCCCAGGGAAGCTTTTGTTTGAGGCTGTAGCCTACGGCGATGAAAGGATCACGATAGACGATCCTGCATTGATCAAAGAAATATATGACCGGATGAGCCTTATCGATATAGAAGATGAAAGAGAACCGGATGAGCCTGATTATAATCTTACCTTTTATCTCTCGGACGGCACGGAGCTGAAATACGGCTTTGATCAGTTTTACAGCTATGCCGAGACGGATACGGCGGAATATGTCCTGAAGGGCGGAGAGTTTCTCAGACAGCTTATGGGGGCAGTGAAAAAAGGAGATATCGGTAAGGAATTCACCCATCCCGAGGCTTCAGTCAAATATTACAATATAAGCATCGGAGAGGATGAAGGAGGATACATAAAGGATTATCCAAAAGAAGCGAGGGCAGGAGAGATCGTCTTCATTAAGACGGACAGCGGAGCCGATTTCAGTTTTTCCGCAAATGATAATATAAATGAGAGCTTATTATATGACGGAATATATGTGTTTTCCATGCCTGCCGGAGATGTTTTGCTTTATGCAAGGCAGTATGAGGATATTCTTGACGGCCCCGGAACCCCCGGATCTTAGGGTATTGCATCACTGCCCCGGGTTGTGCTAGAATCGTATCTGATCTGGAGAATTGAATATTTCCGGTTATGAAGCGTGGGTAAAACCTAAGATACTGTCTTACGAGTCACTTTCAGAGAGGAAATGCCGCCGGCTGAGAGCTTTCCGTGACTGAGACAGGAAGATATTCAGCGTGGAACCGGGACGCAGGTGAGCTTGAGATCGATAAGATCAGCCCACGGTCAGCGTGATGACAAATGAGATAAAATACGGGTGGTACCGCGAACTTTCGCCCCGGGGTACCGCCTTTTTGTGTTTAAGGAAGGAGTAAATATGGCTATTGAAAAACAGGATCTGGAAGAGATCAGGACCATGGCGCTTGAAGCTATAAAGGAGGCCGGCGCCCTCGAAGCCCTGAATGATGTCAGGGTTGCTTTCACAGGAAAGAAGGGCAGGCTCACGGAGCTTTTAAAGGGGATGAAGGATGTCTCCAAGGAGGACAGGCCAAAGGTGGGCGCCCTCGTTAATGAAACAAGGGACATCATAGAGGATGCGATAAACAAGGCAAGGGAAAACCTTGAAGCAACAGCGCTTGAGGCAAGGCTTGAAAATGAAAAAATAGATGTGACCCTCCCTGCAAAAAGACGCAGGCTCGGTCATATCCATCCCAATGCCATCGCCCTGGAGGAGCTGGAGCGCATCTTTACGGGAATGGGCTATGAGGTCGTAGAAGGACCGGAGATCGAGAAGGATTATTATAATTTCGAAGCCCTTAATATCCCGGCTGACCATCCCGCTAAGGACGAGCAGGATACCTTCTATATCAACGGAGATATGCTTTTAAGGACGCAGACCTCCGGAACACAGATACATGAAATGGAAAAAGGGAAGCTTCCGATCAAGATGATATCCCCCGGCAGAGTCTTCAGAGCCGATGAGGTGGATGCCACTCATTCACCCTCCTTCCACCAGGTGGAGGGGCTTGTCATAGACAAAGAGGTCTCGCTGGCAGATCTTAAGGGCACTCTGGAGACCTTTGCAAAGAAGCTTTT
>CAMUZQ010000145.1 GCA_947165275.1 uncultured Lachnospiraceae bacterium
CTTCTATCAGCCCATAATCAGGGCGACCGGCAGGAAGATCTGTGACGAGGAAGCTCTGGCCAGATGGATAGATCCCGAAAAGGGCATGCTATCTCCTGCGGATTTCATTCCCATACTGGAGGATACGAGGCTCATCTATAAGGTGGATCTCCACATAGTCGATATCATCATCGAAAGGATGAAAAAGCAGAGGGAATCGGGATTGACCATAGTTCCTGTTTCCGTCAATCTTTCAAGGACCGATTTCGAGGCCTGCGATATAGTCTCCGAGATCAATAACCGCATAGAGACTGCAGGTATTTCAAAGGAACTTATCACGATCGAGATCACGGAGAGCGTGGTCGGTGAGAATTTTGATTTCATGAAGGAGCGTATCGAAAGGTTCCAGAAGCTGGGCTACAAGGTCTGGATGGATGATTTCGGGAGCGGATATTCCTCCCTCGATCTGCTGCAGGAAATGAAATTTGATCTCATCAAATTTGATATGCGTTTCATGAGGCAGTTTGATAATAATCCCAGATCCAGGATAGTGCTCACGGAGCTTATGCGCATGGCCCAGAGCCTCGGCATAGAAACAGTCTGTGAGGGAGTGGAGACTGCGGAGCAGGCTGATTTCCTGACCGAGATAGGCTGTACCAGGCTTCAGGGATACTATTTCTGCAAGCCGGTGCCTGTAGAGGAGATATGGAAAAATCTCACAGAAAAGACAGGGAAGCTGCAGTATGAGGAGCCGAATGAGGCTTCCTATCAGAGCATACTGGGATCCATCAATCTCTATGATATAAACTCCGTTTCCGGCAATGATACCGAAACCTCAGGGCGGTATTTTGATACCATGCCTATGGCGGTAGTGGAATATAACGGCAGGTTCATGCAGGTCATCCGCTGCAACAGATCCTACAGGGAGTTTGTGAGCCGGTTTTTTGCGGTGAACGAGGATCATTTCACTGACCCGGCGGAGGCACAGGAGCACGGCCTCGGTTATGATTTTGTCAAAGCGCTGGAGAGATGCAGGGAGGAAGGAAACCGCATCTTCCTGGATGACAGGCTGAATGAGGACACGACGATCCATGTCATGGTAAAGCAGATCACCGACCGCCCGGACTCCGATGCATCGGCCTATGTAGTGGCGGTGCTCGATATCACCACGGACAGCAATCAGGTCACATTTGCAAACATAGCGCAGGCTCTTTCCTCGGACTATGAATATCTCTATTATGTGGACATAGAAACGGATCAGTTTGTGGAATATTCCCATGACAGCAAGGGGCATTCGCTTTCCGCTGAGAGACACGGAGAGGATTTCTTTGCTGCGGCACAGAGAGATATCGGCGTGGTGGTATATGAGGCCGATATAGAGGGCTTCCGTGAGATAATGACAAAGGAAAATGTGATAAAGACTCTGGATGAGCAGGGAGTTTTCGTGCATACCTACAGGCTTTTGAAGGATGGTATTCCGACCTTTGTCAATATGAAGATAGTCCGTATGGATAATGATGACAGTCATGTAATAATAGGCGTGAATAATGTAGACTCGCAGATGCGGGCGCAGGAGACCATAGAAAGGCTGAAGGAGGAGCAGATCACCTATTCAAGGATATCCGCCCTCATGGGAAATTTCATCGCGATCTATACAGTGGATCCTGAAACCGGGGCTTATATGCAATACAGCGCGATGGATGTTTTTTCACAGCTCGGGACCTCCAGGGCAGGGATCGATTTCTTTGCTGATTCCGAGGAGGAGATCAGGAGCATAATACATCCCGACGACCTTGGATATTTCCTCTCGGTCTTTTCCAGGGAAAAGATGCTCGCGCGGGTAAAGACCGGCAGAGTCTACAAGATAAACTACAGACTCATGATAAACGGAAGCTCTGTCCCCGTAAGCCTCAGGGCAGGTCTTGTGCAGGAGCATGACGGTCCCCAGCTCATAGTAGGAGTGAACAGACAGTCCGACGCCCCGGATATGTAACCTGCATAGAAGTCTATTGATCTTTTCATCTCCCGTCACCTAACAAAAACAGCCCTTTGGCTGTTTTTGATTGTCTGCTAGTGTTTGTGGTAAACAATAGCCCATTTTGCGGGAAAAGCCGAAAACTGTTCAACAAAGATGATTTTCTTATCAATTCGGGGTATAATGAACCCATAAAACGAAAGGACAGAGATTTTGGCTGTTAGGAGAAAGACAAAGGCATATTCACCGGAGACATATAAAAAGATAGAGGCCTTCCGCCTGTTTGATGATACATTCATGAGCAAGGTTTTTGATGGCAGAAAAGAGGAGACAGCCCTCCTGCTACAGATCATTCTTGATGATCCCGGTATCAAGGTAGTATCCGTTCATGCACAGGTTGAGATCAAAAATCTCCAGGGGCGGAGTGTGAGGCTTGATATCAAAGCAAAGGATTCCAAAGGTGAGATATTTGCTGTAGAGGTTCAAAGGCAGGATGCGGGAGCTAAGCCGAAGAGAGCAAGATACATAAGTTCCTTGATAGACGGGAACATACTAAAGACCGGTAAGGATTTTGAGAAGCTGCCGGAAACATTTGTTATCTTTATTACAGAAAACGATGTATTAGGCGGGGGAAAGCCGATATATAACATTGATCGGACAATACAGCAGACGGGCAAGCCGTTTGGCGATATGGCACATATAATATATGTGAACGGAGAGAATAAGAGTAAAACCAAGCTTGGAAAGCTTATGCAGGATTTTCACTGTACGGAAGCTAAGGATATGAACTATAAATTATTGGCAGATCGCGTTAGATACTTTAAGGAGACGCAGAAAGGGCGCACGACGTCCAGTGGACGTCGGTATTGCGCCGACCGAAGGTGTGCCTGACGGCGCACGTTTCTAAAGGGTGAAAGTCCCTAGTCCGCCCGGTAG
>CAMUZQ010000146.1 GCA_947165275.1 uncultured Lachnospiraceae bacterium
TTACGATCACGGATGCGCTCGCGGGCGAGCCTAAATACGGCAAGATATATATGGGCTTCGGACTTAATGAAATGGGCTGGGGCAATGATGAGATGTTTGCTGATTATTATTACGGCCTTATAGATTATCTGAAGGCAGTCCAGCCTGATGCAACGCTTTATATCATGGGACTGATCCATGTAACCGAGAGGGAGGAACAGCGCTCCTCTCTGTTTAATAATGAAGCGGTGAATCACAGAAATGAGATCCTGAAGGAGATCGCGGATAATGAAAGGATTTATTATCTTGATCTGAATGAAGTCTTTACCGATGAGTACGGACGGCTCGCTGCCGAGGATTCCTTTGACGGGATACATATCAAGGCATCGGCGATACACAAATGGGCCGATTATCTGAGAGAGCATGCGATAGAGTGAATATGATGGACAGCGGAAGGTTTTCGAGAACAGAGCTTATCTACGGGAAGGAAGCGATGGAAAGGCTTTCTTTGAGCCGTGTTGCGGTATTCGGGACAGGCGGGGTAGGCGGCTATGTGGTGGAGGCCCTTGCAAGATCGGGGATCGGGGCATTGGATCTGATAGACAATGACAGGGTCAGTCTGTCCAATATCAACAGGCAGATCATCGCCACGGAAAAGACCATAGGCAGATACAAGGTGGATGCCGCCGCTGAACGCATATCCGATATCTCACCCGAATGCAGGGTTGAAACCTTCAAGACCTTTTTTCTTCCGGAGAATAAGGGAGAGTTTGATTTCAGCAGATATGATTACGTGGTAGATGCAATAGATACGGTGGCGGGCAAGCTTGCCATAATAGAATGCGCAAAAGAGGCGGGAGTACCGGTGATCTCCTCAATGGGGGCGGGAAACAAGACAGATGCTGCAGCCTTTCAGGTGGCTGATATATATGAGACCTCGGTCTGTCCTCTGGCGAGGGTGATGCGCAGGGAATGCAGGAAAAGAGGGATAGATTCGCTGAAGGTGGTGTATTCCAGGGAGGAGCCCAAAAGTCCTGCAGTCCACATGATCATAAATGACTTAGGAGAGGAGGTCCTTCTTTCGGAAGAAAGCGGAGAGAGGATCGTAAGAAGGAGTGTGCCGGGGTCGGCAGCCTTTGTGCCTGCCGTATGCGGACTCATCATTGCCGGGGAAGTAATAAATGATATTGCCCGTACCTGATTCTGCCGGAAACATTTGGTTCTTTTTGTGGGTTGAATACCATAAGGGTGCATGATAGACTTTGCTATATGATTTCAGATGAGGTTTTTTTATGTCAGTTGCAATAGTTACAGACAGCAATAGCGGCATCACGCAGGCACAGGCCGGGGAGCTCGGCATTAGCGTGCTGCCCATGCCCTTTACCATAGACGGCAGGACCTATTATGAAGATATAAACCTGACCCAGGATCAGTTTTATGAGAAGCTGCAGGATCCCGGCGCGGAGATACATACTTCGCAGCCTCTTCCCGGTGATATCATGGCTCTTTGGGACAGTCTGCTGAAGGATTATGACGAGCTTGTATTCATCCCCATGTCCTCGGGTCTTTCGGGATGCTGCGAGAATACCACCGTCTTTGCGGCAGATTACGACGGCAGGGTCCAGGTCGTCAATAATCAGAGGATCTCGGTGACACAGTATTTAAGTGTCCTTGATGCCATGCAGATGGCGGAGGACGGCAGGGATGCGGTTTACATAAAGAAACGTCTGGAAGAAACCAAATTTGATTCGAATATATTTATCACAGTTGATACCATGACCTATCTTAAGAAGGGCGGACGGGTGACACCGGCAGCTGCGGCTTTTGCGGGACTTCTGGGAATAAAGCCGGTGCTGCGGATCTATGGAGAGAAGCTGGATGCTTTTGCGAAGGCCCGGGGCATGAAGAATGCGAAGAAGGTCATGATAAAGGCGATCGCGGATGATATCATGAAAAATTACGGCGGTATCAGACCGGATGGCTCCAATGCATGGATCGGGATGGCTTATACCCACAATCTTCCCGAGGCAGAGGAATTCAGGAGTGAGGTGGAAGAGACCTTCCCCGGGTATCATATTGACATGTATCCGCTTTCACTCTCAATATCCTGTCATATAGGTCCCGGAGCACTTGCAGTTACCTGCTCCAAGCCTCTTGAGGATGGGAGGAGGATCGGTCCCGGCCGGGCTTAAACTGCTGTTATTGTAATACTTCACCAAATGCCTGTCCGGCTTACGCCATGCTGTCAAAGTTCTCTGCGTAAGCCGATGAATAATACAGGCTTTATTATGCACTTCACAAATTTCACACATTTTTAACAGAAAAGTATTAAGAAATCTGATAAAATATCCGATATAAAGAATGATGTTACTGTGCGAAAAAATGGAATTTCGCACAAGAGCTCCGCTTTCTGCGAATCCTGAGATAAACAGTCTGAAACAAACAGTCCGGCAGTTCTTCAGCCGGGCGAAAAAATACACAAAAAAGGAGAGAATCGATATGAAGAACATGGATGTAAACAGAAATGTTTTGAAAGCGATAGGTATCGGATTAACGGCAGCTCTTTCTCTCTTGCCGAATGTCAGCGCTTTCGCCGAGGATCTTGATTCGGATAATGATGACAATAGCAGCGCAAATGAAGAGACAAGTTCTGAAGAATCCAATGAAAGCAGTGAGAATGATGATGTGAAGGATGCCATAAGCGATGCTTCCGATTCAATAGATGAAGCAATAGAAACGGCTGAGGGTACATCCGGAGACAGTGCAGAGACACCTTCAGGAAATACTGATGGAGCAGAGAATATTACACCTGAGGCAGCACCGGAAGGTCAGGCACCGGAGGCTCAGGCGCCGGAAGCTCAGCAGGCACCGGAAGCTCAGCAGGCACCGGAAGCTCAGCAGGCAC
>CAMUZQ010000147.1 GCA_947165275.1 uncultured Lachnospiraceae bacterium
ATCTTTATCGGAGAAACCCGTATCCGTACAGAGGCAGAGATAAGCAAAACCATGGTGAAAAGAAGGTTCAGTCCCACCGAAATGACCAGGGGCTTCCACAGTCCGGTAAGTGTATTAACTGTTCCGGACCAGATCAGCCGAACCAGAGAAACAAAAACGAATAAAGGTATAAGGCTGCATACGATACGGAGCATGGTCTGGATTAGAAGGTTGCTCTCCTCAATGATACGGCTGACATGCTTTGTCTGATCCCCGAGCATGAGGATGACCACTCCGGTTAATATCGCCAGAACAACGATCTGCATAATGTTTGCTTCCAGAAAGGTGCGGACCGGATTGTTTGGGAGGATGCTGAATATCATCTTTGAGATCTCTCTGGCCTGAGACACTCCGTCTGAGCTTCCGGCATCGATCAGTGAATGCAAGGGGCGTATGAGCAGAACAGAGACTGTAGTGGCTGCAAATACGCTCCCCAGGAAACGTGGGAACATGGTCTTGCCGACCCGGCTCAGGGTGCCGGTGTCTCCGATCCCGAATACACCGGAGGATATCGTCAGAAAGACCATAAGACCGGCAAAAGTATTCAGCAGACCCAGAAAGGCTTCAAATACCGGCGTGATCAGGACATCATTCAGCAGTGTCAGGGTTTCAGGAGGCATCACCTCTACAGCATTTCCCACAAGTACTGCCATGACAGCAGCGAGAAAAATGAAGAAGATCTGACTTTTCTTCTTACGAATGTCTATCCTGACCTGAATCCGGTTCTCGCCCCTGTAGCAGCTCCATGTCGGGTTCAGCCCCAGATTCTGCAGCATGCGGCCGCCCCAGTCTTCATCATCGCGCTGTGTGGGGTCAAAGGATATCCCGTCATATGTCAGGAGAAGAGACCTGAAACCAAAGCGCTTGCGGACAGAAAGACTGGCATTTGCCGGATGATCTCTATTGGCTTCCATAATCTTAAGCAGCAGTTCTTCTACAGTCAGGCAGATACGGAGCGCATCGCGGCGTTCCTGTCCCTGCTCGGACAAAAGCTTCTTAAGATCTGCTGTGAGCTTGTCGATCCCGGCTGCATCCAGTATATATCCTTTATCATTCATGATGTTTATTTACCTCTTCCCTTATCTATGCAGATACCATATGATAACGTATAATCTGCTGCTATGCCAGTACTCATTCATGATATGCCGGCAGTGTCAGGAGCTGTTTTCTCTTTTTTGATCAGATAAAGCTTCCGGCTGTTGATGATAAATCTCACGGTCTCATCAGCTACGACCAGACAGAATATACTTATGATACCCATATGGAGCACCATTACCAGGACAGTACTGCATATAACCACAAAGGCCGTGCCGAAAAGCTGTGTTTTAAGCATCCAGGCCGGCTCCCCGTATCCTTTGATGCCGGCTCCGAAGGTCATGTTTCCGGCCTTTGGAAACAGGTCGATACCAACGATGAGCAGGTAAAGTCCGGCTGATGCAATGACCGCTTCATCCCTGGTGAAAAGCCCCAGTATCTGCGTCGGAAACAGCAGAAATATCAGCAGGTTGATCAAAGAAATGCCCCAGCTCAGGACGGCTGAATTAAGCACTACACTCCATACACCTTTTACATTACCGCTTCCCGTTTCAAAGCCCGAAAGTGTCAGAGTAGCCACGGCTATTGATTCCACCACGACTACGGCGATAAGCTCTACCCCGAAGATAATGGAGTGTATCCCGGCTGCTTCCACGGAGATCCTGTTAAGCATTATGATCAGATAAAGGTTTCCGATATTCCAGGCAAATTCCTCGCCGGCAGCCGGCGCTCCGAGCTTTATCGTCCCGATATAAGGTCCGATGCCCGAAGAAAGGATCTCAGATAAGCCCGGTCTGAGCTTCAGTTCCTTAGATCTCAGCGCATAGATAAAGACGATGATATGTCCCAAAAGCTCCGCTATGGCAGTGGCCAGGGCCGCTCCCTTCACCCCCATGGCGGGAAAGCCGAAATGACCGAAGATCATCGCATAATCAAGGATCACATTTGCAAGTGATCTCGACAGGCCATACCATATCATTATCTGGGTTTTCTGGCTTACAGACAAAAGACAGGTGATCGATACTCCGATACCTTCAAAAAGAAAAATCGGAGCAAAATATTTCGCATAATCTATACTCATGCCGATAATGCTCTCGTCTACACCCATGAGGGAAAATGCTGTCTGGGAACAAAAGGTCCAGAACAGGAAGAGAAACAGGCCTGCTACATTATTGTACTTAAACAACGATGCAAGGACAGTCCTTCCCTTTGCATTGTCTCCCGCCCCATATGCCTGACTCACAAGGATAGTGGCTCCTGTAGTAAGGGAATACATGACATTAAGAGTGGTCCACATAGGAGTTGTTGCATTTCCCACCGCGCTCATGCTTTCAAGGGACAGCCTTCCGATAAATATCCTGTCTATCAGCATCTGCAGCTGCGAGATGAGGCTTGAAAGCATCAGCGGGACTGCGATCACAAGTATTTTCTTTATATATTCATAACAGAGCATCCTTTTCATACTTAAATTATAGCATACGCCTTAGGATCTGTATGAAAATAAACTTACATATTGCCTGCCTTCCTTGCCGATAGCACCATTACAAAATTGCTTACATAAGTTAGCCTTGACAGTGGTCGATTCATGATTCTATACTTTTTCGCGATAGTGTTTTCGGCTTGGAGATGGTCATGTGTTTCTTTCGGTCAGAGCCAAGGCTCAGCCGAACTAACTTCCTCGACGCACTAAGATTTGAGCTAATATACTCGATAAATCTCGCATATCAGCTCAAA
>CAMUZQ010000148.1 GCA_947165275.1 uncultured Lachnospiraceae bacterium
TAGATCTGGAGCGAAAACTGAATACCATGTGTGAGCGCGAGTTTTATACGAAATATTGAGACGATGATCAATGAGGTCTCTGAGGCTGCATATGACAAGGCGGTCGAAGCAGTGTCAGAAGTCGTAACAGAGGAAACTCGGAATTCCGACTTCGGTATTATCATGGATTTCCGGGATCATGATGTGGACGCCGACAGACGGCTTTCTGATAAAGCGAAATCAGTCGTGAAGCATGTCCTGGGAGATCTCATGGAGAAATTCCGTGGCATGACGAGAGGGATTACAGCAAGACTTGACAGGATGCTTCATGATCCGGAAATAAAAGAGAGACAGATGAAGCCGATCCGGGAGGCGGCAAGGAAGTCGCTGCTGGCGGATCTCAGGGCTAAGAAGGTCGAAGCAGACCAGCTTAACCGCAGCCGCAGGTCAAAGATGACTCGGAGCTTGGAAGCGGAACGATGATATAAAGCAAGCTCCCGCTCATCGGCTTTACGCCGGCGCCCGGGAGCTTACTCGTTGTATTATGAAATGGTTATTTTTTTCTTGCATACCCGATGATACAAAGAATGTATGAAAGAGCAACGATTCCAAAAAGCAGAATGATTATTATTACGGGGTAGCGAAGGACGGATGTCAAACTTCCAGGATTAATGCTTTTTGAACCTCGGAGCAGGTAAAGGGCAAGCATCATACCCATGATTCTTACATACTGAATATTCATGTACCCGATCCACTGTGCCAGGGCTAAACAAAGAGAACACCACAGAAGAGGTATAGTGACAGCGAGTATGATAGAAAGGATACTATTATTCTTCCGACTATGAGGAGAAGGCTAAGGAAAAGGCATTTAAACAGCTGTTGGATGAGAGGTGTGTTTACTCTGAAAAAGTGAGCTTCTGATCAA
The DNA here is from genome assembly GCA_947165275.1 of uncultured Lachnospiraceae bacterium. Lineage (GTDB taxonomy): Bacteria > Bacillota > Clostridia > Lachnospirales > Lachnospiraceae > NK4A144. The sequence goes on from CAMUZQ010000148.1 coordinate 905, forward strand.
TGCCAGCATGTCTACTGATTTGAATCAGATAACGCGGCAGGGCCTGCTTGAATAACAACTGTTCAGGCAGACCCTGTTTTTATATTGACAAGGAGAAAAAGAGGAATTATTATATAGATAATCTATATATAGATAATCTACGCACATGGGAGGTAAGAAGTACTCAATGGATAAATCTCTTACATCAGGAAGCATGGGAATGATGATTTTGAAATTGCTTTCCGAGAAGGATATGTATGGATATGAGATGATAGAATCATTACGGCAGCGTTCACAGAATGTTTTTGAACTAAAAGCCGGAACATTGTACCCACTGCTTCACAGTCTGGAGGCGAAGGGCTTCCTGACATCTTATGAGCAGGAACAAAACGGAAAGACACGCGTGTATTATAGTATTTCTAAAAACGGGAATATGTTTTTGAAAGAAAAAAAGGAAGAATGGGCGGTATATGTGAAAGCTGTATCGGACGTCCTGGCTATGGGGGTGTGATATGGAGATACAGGAATATTTGGACCAGGTAAAAGGGCAGATCAGAAATAAGAAAGCCAGGGAGCTTACTGCTAATGAATTGCAGGCGCATATAGAAGATCAGGCAGCGGCATATGAAAATAGCGGCTGCTCACCGGAAGAAGCGGCCCTGATGGCCGTAAAGGAGATGGGGGATCCGGTGCAGGTCGGAATGGAGCTGGACCGGCTTCACCGCCCGCAGTTTCCAACAGGGATGGTATGTTTCATAATGCTTATCAGTTTGATCAGCATCATGGTCCAGTATAACAGGACACATGCAGTATTTGTTTTAGCCGGCATAGGCTGTATGCTGGGGATCTGTCTTCTGGATTATACGATCGTAGGAAAATATGGAAGAGTCATTGCAGGCGCTTTTCTGGCAGTATTGACTATCGCCTGGAAATGCAGCCACCTGACGATAAACGGAGCTTCCAGATGGATTCAGATCGGACCGGCAGCCATGGATGGAAGTGTCCTGGTGCTGCTCTATCTGCCTCTTTTTGGCGGCATTCTGTATGCGTATCGGGGGCAGAGGTACAGATGTATCTTCAAGATATTGATTTGGATGCTGCTGCCGGTATTGTGGGTACTTCGGATGCCTGCATTATCCATGGCTCTGATCATGTTGCTGGCTGAGACGTGCATGTTTGGAACTGCATTGAAAGACGGATGGTATCACGTTAGCGCGGGAAAAACATTTCTTGTAACTATCATCTGTCCTTCTATAGCTGGATTGGTATGTATTCTGCGAGTTTTTTGCCTGGCGGATTATCAGAAGGCTCGGCTTTTAGCCTGGATTACCCGCAGCGGCCCGGAAAGCTATCTGTGTCATTCGCTCCATATGGTCTTTTCTCAGGCCAAGCTTTTTGGGCTGAGTCAGAGCGCCATGCAGTCACTGAAAACCATCCCAGAGGTAAAGCGGGATTATGTACTGATTTATATGGCAGCCAGGTTTGGCATTGTCCCTGTTATTCTTTTTTTGATGATGATAGGACTTTTATTCTGTTGGATGTACCGAGAAATCAGGAAGCAAAAAAACTGCCTTGGTATGATGGTGGGAACCGGAAGTATTACTGTGATTACATTGCAGTTCATTTTGAACATAACCATGCTTTTGGGATGGGTTCCGATGATGAACTTCAGTATCCCGTTTCTGTCATACACAGGAAGCGGAACGCTTGTGACCTATATTATGACAGGATTGGTTCTTAGCATTTATCGGAACAAAAGCATTGTAAGAGATCCGAAACCGATAAGAATTGTTAGGAGAAGGCAACATATTTCAGCTGATTGACGCTGCTGTCGGGTATATCATAAAAAATATCCGCTGGCGGGTCGAAATGGAGGGCGACGGGATCCACCGGAAGGAGA
>CAMUZQ010000149.1 GCA_947165275.1 uncultured Lachnospiraceae bacterium
TTGATAGAAAATACGAGGAAGTTCAGTATATGTATTTTTCTTTGTCAGGCTTTTCCAAGTGGGTTTTTGAGAACGCTGATTCTGAGAAGGTGTCATTGTTAACATTAGATGATTTGTATAGCTAAATGCAAAACTATAGCATCCCTGTCAATATTTGATTAATCTTTCAAATGTGGTAAACTGAATTGATCCAGTGATGACACCAGATGGACGGTTTGGGGTAAAGCACTGGCATCCTTTGTCCTAAGGGGGTACCGCTTGCGGTGGATTCCTTAGGACGTGGACGGAGAATATCGGTGTATAAACTGGTGTTTATAGAGGAGAAAAGGAATGGATATACAGATTTTACTGTATTTGCAGCAGTTCAGAACCGGAACCGGCGCGATCCTTATGGATTTTTTTTCAAAGATGACATTCCTTTCGGAAATACAGAGTGTGATCATCATCATGGCGGTCATATACTGGTGTGTCAGCAAGGATTTCGGAGTTTATCTGCTGATGGGGTGGCACTGGAACAGGCTGGTGAACGGGCTTATGAAGGTTACGGTATGCGCTTACCGCCCATGGATCAGGGAGCCGAATATCGTTCCGGATGAGGAAACCTTGAAAACGACTACAGGCTATTCTTTTCCCAGCGGCCATACAATGAATGCGGCAACTGTATACGGAGGAGGAGCGATACGAAAGGATCTGCCGAAGGTCCTGCGTATCCTTCTGGGATTCATTTTTATTGCTGCCGGATTCAGCAGGATGTACCTTAGCGTACATACGATCCAGGATGTAGTCATAGGCGGGATTACAGGCATTCTTGTCATGTGGCTCACATTAAAGCTTATGAGATGGATCGAGGCTCATCCGGATAAGGACTGGATCGTTGTGTGTGCAGGTATCGCTGCCTCAGTCGCAATAGGAATATATGCGGGTCTGAAGCCCTATCCGGAGGATTTTGATGCTGCGGGCAATCTTATAGTTGACGGTGCCAAAATGGCCAAAGACACTTTTAAGGGTATCGGATGGTGTTCGGCCTTTCTGATAGGATGGATACTTGAGAGACGTTATGTCGGGTTCTCAACTGACATTCCGATGAAGGACAGGATCACAAGACTTGTAGGAGGGTTATTGAGTTATTATGCCGTGAACCTGATCCTCGTTCCTTTGATCAAAAACTGGACCCCGGGAGCCGCAGGCACCGTGGCATCCTGTTTTGTACAGATGTTTTTCATCATATTTATAGTCCCGCTGTGTATAAAACTGACTTCGGACGGGAAAGACAGCTCTGTCCCCGGATGATCGGCGGGGACTCCGGCGGGATCATTTCTGATCTTCGCATATCCTGTCATATACCCTGCTCATGGTCAGACCCTGTATTATGGTAGTGAAGGCTACCACTGCGTAAGTTCCGCCCATGATGATCCGATAGGTTTCACTCGGTATCATCGGCTTGGTGCTCATGGCAAGGGCTATGCACAGCGCTCCTCTTAATCCTCCCCAGGTCATGAGCTTTATGAAATTCCATCTTTTGAATCCGTCAGGTATCGGTCCCATAATAAAGGTGCAGGCGGCGACGCTGCCGCCGCGTCCCAAAAGATTGCATATTATAGCTCCGGTCGCGACAGCTATCAGGTAGGGGGTTCCGAGTATATTGACGAAGGAGAGCCCGAGTATTACATACAGGATGGAATTCAGCAGATTGTCGAGGATGCCCCAGAATGTATCAAAATCCTGCAGGTGCCAGACTTTGCCCTTATGTTCGTTATGATTCCTGAGCGCGGAACAGAGCACTCCGCATACTACAGATGCTATGGCGCCGGAGAATTCAAACTTTTCACATAATACATAGGCGAGAGAAACAGCCAGGATACTGGTGAAGATCTGTCTGCCCACATCCTCTGTCCTTTTGAAGACGTAAAAGCATATGATCGTTACAGCTATGCCTACCGCAACAGCGCCGAGGAGCTCGCGGAAAAGCACCCGGAAGAAGCCTGCACTCTCCGTAGCTGTGACCATACCGGAAAAACATACGAAAAGCGCAACACCTACGCCGTCGTTCAGAAGGGATTCACTTTCTATGAGGAAGCTTGTGTCCTTCGGGAGACCGAATTTATTAAGTATGCTTGTTGCGGCTATGGGATCGGTAGGGGCTATGATGCTGCCGAACATCATACATACCGGCAGATTGAAGCCCAGCCCGAGGATTTTGGATAAAAGCATGAAAAGTCCGCCGTAAAAGACTGCTCCAAGCAGGGTACCCAAAAGTGAAAGGACGGCTATGGGCCGTTTCAGCCTTTCGAAATCCCGCAGCTTCATGTGGCAGGAGCCGGCATAGAGCATGAAGCAGAGCACCCCCTTCATCAGATAGTCTTCCAGATCAAAGGAGACGATACGATCAAGGATCATTGTCGCTTCCGGATCCGGGATAAGCCTGTTTATCACAAGGAGACCGGCCCCGAGGAGGATCGAAAAGAGCATGAGAGAGATCTCATAGGTTATTTTCGATTTCCGTTCGTTGATATAACCGAATACCACGACAAGAAACATTATTATCACTACATAAGATAGAAAATCATTCATTTCCGACTCCTTTGGTGTCAACGTGACAGCAGCAAACCGAATAACAATATACACTAAGTCTTTTTTTTTCTCAACATAACAGCCTTCATTTTGATGAGGGCGTGGCCATTGCTCTTTGCACAGGGCATGGTTTATGTTATAATCCCATCTTTGACAGTCTAAATGCGAGGAACCGCAGTAATTATGCGGAAA
>CAMUZQ010000150.1 GCA_947165275.1 uncultured Lachnospiraceae bacterium
AAAGAATCCTGCGAAATACGCTTTCGAAATTGCTGATGCAATTTCAAAACCTATACCTTATTTTTACAGTATAGTGATTTCCAATATTCCATTTACTGTTCTTAAGATAGTTTTCTTGATTCCAAAACAACGACAGAGACCGGACTGAATATGGCCCCTAAACCCCGTCCCCCAGGTTCACCAAAATCACTATTGATTGTACGCCTCAATGTTTTTATAATATAAAAATGCATCTTTACAGAGGAGGTTTTATTTATGTCAGAACGCAGAGTTGGTACGGTTTCAAGGGGAATAAGATGCCCCATAATACGCAAGGGAGACGATCTGGCTGCGATCGTAGCCGATTCCGTCCTGGAGGCAGCTGAAGCTGAGGGCTTTTCCTTAAGGGACAGGGATGTGATCTCCGTAACGGAGTCCGTCGTCGCAAGATCCCAGGGGAATTACTGCACGGTTGATGATATCGCAAAGGACGTCAGGAATAAATTCGGCGGGGGAACCGTTGGTGTCATCTTTCCTATACTTTCAAGGAACAGATTCGCCATCTGTCTCCGCGGCATAGCAAAGGGCTGCAGCAAGATAGTGCTCATGCTCTCCTATCCATCAGATGAGGTTGGGAACTGCCTTGTAAATCTCGATAAGATCGATGCAGCAGGAGTCAACCCCTACAGCGATGTTCTCTCACTTGAGAAATACCGTGAGCTCTTCGGCGAAAACAAGCACGAATTCACAGGAGTGGATTATGTGGCTTATTATGGTGAGCTGATCAAAGAAGCCGGGTGCGAGGTTGAGATAATATTTGCAAACCAGCCCAGGGCTATCCTCGATCATACAAAAAATGTATTGAACTGCGATATCCATACAAGAGCAAGGACGAAGCGCATCCTTCTCGAGGCGGGTGCCGAAAAGGTATTGGGACTTGATGAGATAATGAATGCTCCCGTGGACGGAAGCGGATGCAATGAGAAGTACGGCCTGCTGGGCTCCAATAAAGCGACTGAGGAGCAGGTAAAGCTCTTCCCCCGTGACTGCAGTGACCTAGTGCAAAAGATACAGCAGATGATCCTGGATAAGACAGGCAAACATGTGGAGGTCATGGTATATGGTGACGGCGCCTTCAAGGATCCTCAGGGAAAGATCTGGGAGCTTGCAGATCCGGTTGTATCTCCCGCCTTCACTGACGGGCTAAAGGGCACACCGAATGAGCTCAAGCTTAAATATCTGGCAGATAATGATTTCGCACATCTCTCCGGTGAGGAGCTGAAAAAAGCCATCTCCGACAGCATCAGGGCAAAGGATTCCAATCTTGTAGGAAAGATGGCCAGCGAAGGGACTACACCCAGACAGCTGACAGATCTTATAGGATCACTTTGCGACCTCACATCAGGCTCAGGAGATAAGGGAACCCCGGTTGTACTGGTCCAGGGTTATTTCGATAATTACACGAGTTAATTGTCGGAGCAGCTGCCGAAAAAGCAGACAGGCGGATTTCTCAGGTTGATCGTTGACAGATCCCTGATATAACGGAAAAAGAGCTGTTGTACTGAAACAGTACATACAGCTCTTTTTTATGCTGTTATCCTTTGATAACCCAAACGGATATACCAAAAGCTTCCTGATGCTTTAATCTGCCGCTACTCCCAGAAGCTTATCCAGCTCTCCTACCAGAAGCCCTATTTCAGGCTTTGTCATCTGCACATCGGCTCCGAGCTGCTCACCCTTCTTTCTCGTGGCATCATTTATCATAGATGAGAATATCACAACCTTAAGTCTGTTGGTTACCTTCCCCTCCTTGATCAGCTTCGTCAGCATATGGCCATCCATCCGCGGCATCTCTATATCGGTGATCACACAGCGGACATTGTCATCCAGCGTTCCCTCATCCCGCCATTTTGTGATAAGCTCCCAGGCCTCCTGACCGTCGGCGGTATGAGTCAGATTCGTATAACCCGCCTTCTCGAGCGATTCTACGATAAGTCTGTTCAAAAGGACGGAATCCTCGACAACAAGGATCGGTATGTCGATCCTCTCCCTGGTCCCGAGCTCATCCATATCATGAACCTTAAGTCCGGTATCGGGATTTATGTCTGAAACAATCTTTTCAAAATCAAGTACGATTATCAGCTTGTCATTATGCTTTATTATACCTGTGGTAAGTCCCTCCTCCATAGGACCCGTGGCTCTGTTGGGCTTCATGATATCCTTCCAGGAGGCACTGTGTATCCCTATTATGGCATCCACGTGAAAGGCCATATTAAGAGAATTGAAATTGGTAAGGATGAAATTCCCCTTCGCCTCGGAATTTCCCATATTCAATGCATACTTCAGATCTATTACGGTGATTATCTCACCTCTGGGCATGAATATCCCTTCTATACTCGGATGAGATCTTGGGACTTCCGTCAAAGACGTATAATTGATGATCTCCTGCACCTTTGCCACATTGATCCCGTACTGCCTTCCGTTGATCTCAAATACAAGAAGATCCAGCTTACTGGTATCATCCTTGTTTAATACATCTGTATCCAATTCATACCTCCTCTGCAAAGTGAAGCTTTTTATCTGGCTAAAACCGGCGGCGTCCTGAGGATCAGTCACGGATTAATTGCGTGACTGTTCCTAAGTACCCCGAATATTAATTAACTGGCACATTCGCTTGTCTGGTTGCCCATATGCTGCTTCGTCCTCAATCGGCAATGCCCGCATTGCCTCATTCGGCTTCATTGCATATGAACAAT
>CAMUZQ010000151.1 GCA_947165275.1 uncultured Lachnospiraceae bacterium
TTTCCCATCCTCCTCGCCCAAAAAATAAGGGCATAGCCTTCAGCTGGATTTACGCCACGGGCTACACGCTTATCATTTATTTGTCTTATTTCAGATAATCCCCAACGGGACTATTGTTGTATTGCTTGATGACCTTTATTACTATGGATCCGTCATCCTATACTTTCTCTTCAAGTACCCTGTACTCTGTTTTGCTCTGTTCAAGAGATTTCTTGTACTTCTCGATCTCTTCTCTCGACAGCTTTTCGTTTCGATCTTTTGACGACTCATCCTTTTGGAAAAAATGTCGTGATTCAAGGGGCATTTTTAACGAACTTCATGTATATATACATATGTGCATCATGTACAAAAGCGGTAGGCAGCCACTCCCGAAACGCAGCTACCCGCTTATATTTAATCGTCTACACCCATACCGGGTCTTCTACTTGGAGCACTTGTCTCGGGAGGCTTTTCATACTTCCTTACCGATGCAAGAGATCTATATTCCGCAAGCTTACAAACTTCTTCCCAGCCCGTATGCATCCTCCGGACATCCGCTTCTTTTTGTCATAGATGGAGTGCCGCAGCCATATCCCAGGATCATACCTTTGTCCTCGAAGTTGATATAACGTACCAGAGTTTTATAGTGCGATACTAGAGCTTCAAAGGTCCAGTCATCCGCATTCCATGCCACTGTAAGAAGTGCTGATTTCAAATGCCTTCTGTTTAAGCTGCTGTTATAAGCGCAGAATCTATCCACTACAGCCTTTAACTGCGCACTCATGCCATAGTAATATAGTGGTGTTGCAAATACCACCATATCTGATGACAGAAGCTTTGCCCTTATCATCTCCACATCATCATTCTGAACGCAAGGTCCTTCGTATCCGCAGGCTACACACCCAATGCAAGGATGAATATTGGCATGACACACATCTATGACTTCACAGGTATGACCGGCCTCCTCTGCCCCCCTTTTAAACTCATCTGCAAGAATACTTGTTGAGCCATTTCTGTTGGGGCTTCCCATAAGTATTGTTATCTTCATTTAGTTCACACCACCTTCTTATTTATTGATACCATTAACATCCAGCCACTTCCGAATATCATCCGAAAGCGACGAGCCTCCCGAATAATGTACCGATAAGCCTTCACCCATATCCGCATCCGGAGCAAGCTTGGCTATCGCAGTAAGGCTCTGTCCGAATCTTCCACCACCGTGTGAGCAGAACGGAATGATCCTCTTTCCCGAAAAATCATATTCCTCAAGGAATGATGCTATCGGCATAGGTATGGATGCCCACCAGTTCGGATAACCAAGAAGGATCGTATCATACTCATCCATATTTTCCACATGATCAGACAATTCAGGTCTTGCCTGGTTATGCTGATCTTCCTGGGCTTCCATAAGTACGGTATTGTAATCCGATGAATACGGCTCAACGGGAGATATCTCAAATATATCCGCCCCGGTCTGACTCTGTATTTCCTGTGCGATCCCTCTGGTGTTACCACTCCATGAAAAATATGCTATCAAAACCTTTCCACCTGTCTTTGTATTCGGCACGGATTCATTTGCTGTCACTGTTCCTGCTCTTTTGCTATCCGCATTTCTTACAAGACGCACTCCCAGATTATAGCTTGCCATATCAGCCTGCCCGGCAGCACGATAGGCGCTTCTCATGTTCTTGGCAAAATCATTCCATCCGCCGCCACGATACACATGCCGTGTTCCTGTATCGGCACCTGTAGGATTCTCTTTTGCATTTATGTCATAATCGCCGTAATAATCCCAGCACCACTCGTTTACATTGCCATGGCAGTCATATAATCCCCATGCATTAGGCGCAAAGCTCCCAACCTCTACCGTAGTCTGTCTGTATTCTCCCGGTCTTGCCTCCAGTACGGAATTATCAAAATAATTCTCTTCGATCTCATAAGGATAATGTCCGTAGAAATTTGCTTCCGTTGCATCCAATGACTTTTCTGTATTAAAGGGTGTTGTCGTCCCTGCTCTGCAGGCAAATTCCCACTCTGCTTCCGTTGGTAAGCGATATCCATTCGCACTCATATCCCAGATCACACCATCGGATGTAACTGTATACGCCGGTGTGAGGCCTGCATCAACGCTTTTTGCGTTAGCGAAGTTTACAGCATCAAGCCAGGAGATATTCTCCACAGGAAGCTTTTCTCCGGTGAAAGTGCCCGGATTATTTCCCATGAGGCGTTCATATTCTTCCTGCGGTGTCTCATATGGGTCTATGTAAAATGATGAAACGCTTACTTCATGCTGCACCTCATCATCTATTCGCCAGTTTTCAGTGTCCGGACTTCCCATAAGAAATGTTCCGCTTTCAATCAGCAGAAAACCGTCCTGTAGGTCTGAAGGATCTGTGTTAGTCAATGACGCAGTTGTCTGTGCGTCTTGATTATCAGTTCTTGAATCCGTTACATCTTCCTCTTCCGAAGAAGTAGTCATTACCTCTGTATCAGAGCTGCTCCACCCTGCTCCACCAAAATCCTCTTTGTTCATGCTGCCTGATATCATATTGATCACAAGTCCTAAGATTATTGCACCCATGATGAATACCACAGGAAGTAGCGGATTCTTTTTATCTTCTGCTTTCATCTGAGAATTCCTGCAAAGAATCGC
>CAMUZQ010000152.1 GCA_947165275.1 uncultured Lachnospiraceae bacterium
TGTTGTGGTAACAGGTCCGATCCGTACATCTGCCGAGGCCTATGACGAAGTCACTGAGCTGACCCTGGAGAGTGCTCTTGCCGAGAAGAAAACCGAGACCCTAAGATATGAGTATATTGACAGGGAAACCAATAAAAAGGTTTATGAAAGTGATGTAATAAATCAAAGCCTTTTCAATAACAAGTACAGGGTAGAAAAACACTGGGATCCCGAAGGAACCGAGGACATCTATGGTGCCGCATGGATGGGGGACTTTTATATAACTGAAGAGATACTGATGCCGCTTCTTGGCACAAAAGAGCTCGGCGTGGAAACCTTTTGGCAGGACGAGCTGGATGAAAGCCCGTACTACTATTATTTCGAGGGAGATGATATTTATTTCTCTTTAGCAGATCCTGACAATTTTGAAGAGGGTGATCAGAGAATCTCCTATCGCGGGATCAATATTAACGAGGATGCGGATTACACCATCGTTGGCATACAGAAGAGCAAATATCTCTACCGCCCCGATGACGGTGCGGGAGACTGGATCTACGAGGGTGTAAAGACTCGCGCAGACCTCACGGAGAACAGTCAAAAATCCGGTGTTATGGGCGTAATATTTTGGGGGGTGCTGGCACTGGTGTTCCTGGCATTATCACTATGGAAGTTTGAAGTCTTTGAGAAGCTGTTCAGTAAGAACGCTTGAATTGTTGTTAGCAGGTATAACTCGGGGAAAAGGATGAATATAACGTGTAAAACAGTTTTGGTCATATGTTTGTCAGCCGCACTTGCGCTCAGTGGGTGCGGCTCTCATGCGTCCTCTGATGATATTCAGATAATGGATGCTTTAGAACAGGATGTGTCCGATGCCGTGCCGGATGCTGGAAAATACGAAGAAGCGGATGATACGTCTGATTATATGTCGGACAGTACACCGGACAGCACGCCGGATGATCTTAAAAAGGCTGCTGTTTATGGTAATGGAAGCTACTTTGTAAGGGTCGGAGAAGAGGTCTTTTATCATAGCTACGAAAAGCTGCCTTACGGGGAGTCCGCTCCGGGTGGTCAATTTCTTCCTTTTGGGAGAGGGATATGCTCCTATGACGAAGCAACCGGCAAAATCACAGAGCTTTCAGCTGAGCCATGCTCAGGAAAGCTGTTTTATTGCGGAAATGAGTTTTACAGTACCTGTGAGGAGGAGAACGAACCGTCCCGGATCGTAAGGATATCAATGGACGGGGAGACCTTTCGTGTCGGTCCCGGAACAGTGGAAGGGATATCTCCTGACGGAAGGCTTGTGGCACTTATGTGTGACGACGCTTCGATAAAGCATCTGGATATCATTGATGAATCCCATACACAATGTATAAGGGTTGACAAACCGGAGGATGGTTCTCTTGCATTTTGCGCCCTCACGGATAAAGAGGTTATCTATGAAAAGAGCTTCTCTGACAGAATAGAGTTATGCAGTATGGGTGATGATGGTGAAGAGGTATTATTAGGCGTTTTATCGGAGACAGGTATCTATGGAAGCCTTGAATGTGACGACTTTCTTATGGACGATGAGAACGGCGATGTCTATTGTGTTTTTGCCCATTATGACGGACCGGTTGACTCTGTTGGAGATTATATCGTGGTAAAACTGGCTCCCGGGAAAGAAGGCGGTCTGGAGCTTATCACTCACGGATACAACAATGAGATGATGCCGAATATCGGATATGACGATGAACCCTTCCTGAGGGTGAATAACGGAGAACTGTCTTTCGCATCCTTTGATGAGAACAAATTGTATTTATCTCATTCCTATCTGGGAAGCCATATGCTGAGCCGCTTCGTATATGGAAATCTCCTATGGTCTGACAATGAGGGGCAGGCTCAGACTATGATTAAGAGCTTCATTCCCTACATGGACAGAGACTCCTTTGTGATGCAGACAGGGGAAATACTTGGAGATGAAGCCTATGTCCTGGTTGCAGGGGTTAACAGGGATCCCGGCAGTGATTATAAGCTTTCCCAGGCCTTTGAATTTAAGGGGATGTATATTCTCAGGATACCGTCTCTTAAGGATCCTTCCATAGAGGTGGTGTCAGGAGGTGATTTTGAAAAGGAGCTCACCTTTGATAAGAAGGGCTATGAGCCCTATATCGGCACCTGGCGCATGGATGATTTCATCATAGAAGACGGATATGAGCCCGATCACAGCCGGAATATGTGGATAGGCATCAATGACGAGCAGGAGCTTACCTTTATGGATAATGAGGAATACAGCGGCTTTCCTTTCATGCTGTCAACATCGGATGCGGGGGATGAGTGCCTTATCGTCGGATATAATGAGGTTCTGGAGCTTACCTGTACCGGAAGGTATACCAATGACAGCGGCGAAGAAAAATTGATCCTGGAGGTACAGGAGAGAAAAGAAAGCATAGATGATCCCGGCCCTGCCAGCTGGAAGGGAGTCTTCCACAGGGTGTCTGATGAGGAGTGGTCAGTGGAATGGTGATTCATATTTCTGACGGGCTGCAGTGATTCATACGCCGGATGAAAGGGAGATACATGGTCTTGCGATTATCAAAACCAACAACTTATTGTAAAAACCAAATTCTAATTTGTATTATGATTAAT
>CAMUZQ010000153.1 GCA_947165275.1 uncultured Lachnospiraceae bacterium
TTTTTGTTTCTTCCTTCAGATATTCGTCCTGAATCTGCAAAAAGACTTCGCTGATGGGCGCGGCCATACGCACATTCATCAATGAACGCAGTAATGCTTTCTGCTCACCCGTGCTTTGCGGCAAAAGGATTTTCTTATATTCTTTCTTCTCTTCAAGAAGAGAGTCGATCAGATAGTTTCTTCTCTCTGACTGATTCACACAAATCACCTTCCTCTATGTGAAACTCCAAAAACCTGTACCTGTCTCCGAATCATATTTCCTTTTAATCTCTCCATCAACAACAGGCCGCAATTCAATCTCGGCTGTATAAGACACCATAATTGATTTCATATGCCCTGCGGCAACCTGGTGATCCTCTCCGACTTTATAAGCAAATACGGCATGTGTATGATGGTAATAGTCTCCATTTTCATCCGTGATAACATTACCGTTTAATGACACAAGTTCCAACATTCCTTCTAACCGGCGCATTTCGAATGTCCCGGTTTCAGGAATAAAAGTCTTGATCTCTGCTTTACCGCAACCACCTATTCCATTGAAAGTACATGAGTGTATTCCTTCTTCTTTACATACCATGAGGATTTTTTCGATAATCTCATCTCCCCTGTCCATCCGTATGTAAAAGGTATCACCATATTTTCTGTATTCCATGTTCTAATCCTCCGAAATATGATTTGGTACATTACCGGCCTTTCCTCTCGCTATATCTGTGAGTCTTCGCTGACCTGTCTTTCTGAACCCCTCTGGCATATTCGATTTCCGGATAACCAAAGCCTACGATCAGTCCCGTATAGTGTTCTTTTGGAATGTTCAGCATCTCTCTTGCCTTTGGTGCCAGTTCATTCAGTACCTCCGCAGAATAGCTCATGATGGTTGTTCCCAAGCCATGCGCATTGCAAAGAAGCTCAAAATACGCCGTGGCGATATTACAGTTCACCTTGGAATCCTCTGCCCATTTGCCAACACACTTTTCATGAGCAATAAACAGATGCGGTGCTCCGCAAAACAGCAGGTCATCCTTTCGCACGGTCTTCTCCGACTGTTTCATCTTACTGTAATAAAAATCGCTGAAGCTGTGCGTATAGATATGTTTCTTTGCCTTGGCATCCATTTCAGAATAGGCTTCCTGCCATATCTCATGCACCCTGTCCTTGTCATCAATGACTGTATATTCCACGCCTTGGGCATTTCCGCCAGTAGGAACTGCCGCCATTGCAGAAAGAATACGGGTGACGATATCCGGATCCACATTTATATCCTGGAATCGTCGGCAGGAGCGTCGGCCTGTCACAAGCTGCTCCATATATTCACCCATTGCTTTGGGCGGCATCGGAAGGGAATCATCCGGCTTCTTCCCGAAGATAGAGATTGCACCCTGCGGACATACAGCCAAGCAATGCTGGCATCTCCAGCATCCACGCCATCCGAAGCGTTCAAACTCCTTCATATCTGGATAGCCGTCCTGTCCAAACTCGATTACCATGCCGGAGCAGGTATTGATGCACTTTCCGCACTTAACACATTTTGATTTATCCACCACAAAATGAGTTTTTGTCTCTGCTCCCACGGTCAATCACCTACCTTCACAACGATCTTTCCATTTACTTTTCCTTCATCAAGGGCAATACATGCCTCACGGATATTTTCAAAATCATAGGTCGCGCCGATCAGCGGCTTCAGCTGATGTTCATCCATAAAGCTGAAGATATCCTGCATCATCCCGGTTGTCGGATAATTGCTGTAAAACCCGGTCAGACACACGCCGTTCGGAATATCCTTGATGGGATCGAAATGATTCCATTCATATACCTTACCAAGAACTCCGGTATTGCAGACAATACCACCCTGCTCCACACACATCATGGTATCTTTGACTGTCTTGATGCCGATCAGTTCCAGAGCCTTCGTCACTCCGCTCACCTTTCCCCGAAGGCTACCATCATCCAGGATACACTCATCACATCCTGCCTCTTTGAGAAGCTCCATCTTGGATTCTCTGTGTGTGGTTCCGACCACGGGACACCCCAGAGCCTTCGCGAGCTGAACAGCCACATATCCAAGTGCACATGTCGCTCCGCGCACAAGAAGCTTATCCTCTTTTGTCAGACGGAGACACTGAAATAATGACCCCCACGCTGTGAAATAAGTTTCGGGAATCGCAGCCATCTCTTCCCACGACAGCGCCGATTCTACAGGGAACACATGATGAACCGGAAGTAGTGCATACTCCGCATAGCTGCCGTTAAAGCTACGTCCCATACCACCCATAAGAGCGGCTATCTTTTGTCCCTTTTTCCATCCGCTGTCAGAGGGATCCTCTATTTCACCGACACACTCAATGCCAGGGACGATTGGCTTCTGAATATAATCATTTTCGATCTCAAACTCTCTGAGGATGGCTTCCGAATGATTCATGCCGAATGCCTTTACCCTCACAAGCACCCATCCCGGCTTTACTTCAGGTACAGCGATTTCCGAAAGTACAACATCTTCGCCTTTTGTCGGCTTATCAAGTACAACTGCCTTCATCATATCCATCAGCCATCTACCTCCTGAAACAATTCTCCGTTTTCATCTGCCCAGCACTG